>JALRFB010000160.1 GCA_023256555.1 Sediminibacterium sp.
ATATTACTTGAACTCTGTTTCCTTTACGTGCCATGATGGTATATTATTATACTTTATTACTTGTGTTTACTTAGATTTTTTCGCCTGCAGCTCTTAAATCTTTTACTACTGCACCCAAACCATTCTTATTGATAGTTCTTAATGCATCAGTAGATACTTTCAAAGTGATCCAACGATCTTCTTCAGCAAAGAAGAAACGCTTCTTCTGTAAATTAGGAAGAAAGCGACGCTTTGTTTTGATATTAGAATGCGATACGCTGTTTCCAGTCATCGGCTTCTTACCAGTTATTTGACATACTCTAGCCATGAGAAATTAATTTTTACGGACGGCAAAGGTAAGTAAAATACCCTTACTATCCCATTTATTTTATAGTTTTTTTATTCAAAACGCCTAAAAAGGTAAAATATTGCTAACTAATTGATTAAGAATACATTTCTGCCCTTAATTCCTGTACTCTTTTGTCTTCCATATACTCGTCAAAGGTCATCAATCGATCAATAACCCCTTTTGGCGTTAATTCTATCACTCTGTTGGCCACAGTTTGCATAAATGTGTGGTCATGAGAGGTCATTAACACAATTCCAGGGAAGTTTTGACAACCTTCATTAAAACTTTGGATACTTTCAAGGTCTAAATGGTTAGTTGGTTGATCCAAAACCACCACATTCGGGTTTTGTAACATCATTTTACTCACCATACATCTTACTTTCTCTCCACCACTCAATACATTGGTCTTTTTCATTACATCGTCACCGCTAAACAACATTTTACCCAAAAAACCTCTGATAAAAGGTTCATCAGCATCAGTAATATGAGATGGTACAAATTGTCTTAACCAATCCATTAATGTTAATGGCAGGGTAAATTCGTCATTGTGCTCGACTGGTAAATAAGCTTTGGTAACCGTAGTACCCCATTCGTAAGAACCTGTATCTGATTTTACTAAATCGTTGATGATTTGGAAGAAATATGTAATCGCTAAAGGGTCTTTACTTAAGAAAGCAATCTTATCATTTTTGCTTACAGAGAAAGAAACATCTTTAAATAAATTTCTACCCTCAACAGCATATGATAATTTTTCTACGTTTAAGATTTGGTTACCCACTTCTCTTAATGGCTGAAAAATAATTCCAGGATATTTTCTGTTAGATGGTTCAATCTCTTCGATCGTCAATTTTTCTAATGCTTTCTTTCTTGAAGTGGCTTGTTTACTCTTACTTGCATTTGCAGAGAAACGAGCAATGAAATCTAATAATGCAGCACGTTTTTCTTCATTCTTTTTATTCTTATCACTCATTTGACGAGCCATCAATTGAGAAGACTCATACCAGAAAGTATAATTACCAGTAAAGGTTTTTATTTTTGCTCTATCCACGTCTGAAACATGCGTACACACTGTATCTAAGAAGTGTCGGTCATGACTCACAACCAGTACAATGTTTTCATAATCTGCTAAAAAATTTTCTAACCAACCAATCGTTTCGATATCTAATCCGTTGGTAGGCTCATCCAATAATAAGATATCGGGATTCCCAAATAATGCTTGAGCTAACAATACACGTACTTTTAAATTTGATGGGATGTCTTTCATCAACATTCCATGCATATCTTCTTTTACACCCAAATCACTTAAAAAACTGGCTGCATTACTCTCGGCTTCGTATCCTCCCATTTCTCCAAACTCAGCTTCTAATTCTCCAGCTTTGATACCATCTTCTTCTGTAAAATCTTCTTTCGCATATAAAGCATCTTTAGCATGCATCACATCCCACATTCTTTTATGCCCCATTAAAACTGTGTTTAAAACAGTTTCTTCATCAAATTCGAAATGGTTTTGTTTTAAGAAAGACATGCGCTCCCCTGGAGTAATCTCTACAGTTCCTTTGGTGGGTTCTACTTCTCCGCTTAATATTTTTAAAAAAGTAGATTTACCGGCACCATTGGCACCTATAATTCCATAACAATTACCCTTAGTAAAACTCACATTTACTTCGTCAAACAATACTCTTTTACCAAAAGATAAAGTGATGTTTCTAGCACTGATCATATATAACAATAATTTGAGGACGCAAAGTTAAGCTATTTCAGCTTACCAATTAGATCTTGCACTAGCAGTAATATCCATTGATTCAAAAGCCCCATCTAAATACTTGTAATGTGCGGCTATTGCAATCATTGCAGCATTATCGGTACAATATTGAAACTGAGGTAAATAGACTTTGGCTTTCATTTGATGACCTAATTCTTGAATACCTTTTCTTAATCCACTATTGGCACTCACTCCACCAGCTATACAGATCTCTTTAATGCCTGTTAACTGCATGGCTTTTTTGAGCTTTTTTAACAATATATGGACGATAGTGTATTGCACTGAAGCACATAAATCGGCTTTATTATTTTCAATAAAATCGGGTGCTTGTTTTTGTAAAAAATAAAGCACACTGGTTTTTAATCCACTAAAAGAATAATTTAAATTAGGCACGGAAGGTTTTGCAAAATCAAAAGCTAATGGATTTCCTTGCTGTGCTAATTTATCCATCAAGGGTCCACCGGGATAAGGGAGGCCAATGATTTTTGCAATTTTGTCAAAGGCTTCTCCGGCAGCATCATCAATAGTTTCACCAATAATTTTCAAATCAGAAGCGCTATTACACTGAACAATTTGCGTATGTCCACCACTCACAGTTAAACATAAAAAAGGAAATGGTGGAGCAGGTGTATCGATTAAATTCGCTAATACATGGGCCTGCATATGATGCACGCTGATTAGTGGTTTATTTAAACTCAAAGCCAATGATTTGGCGAACTGTGCTCCCACTAATAAACTACCAATTAAACCAGGAGCCTGCGTAAAAGCAATGGCATCTAAAGAAGCCAAAGCATCTTGTTTACTCAGTTCCGGAAAAGCTTTTTTAATAGCAGCATCTACCACCGGCACTATATTTTCCATATGTGCCCTACTCGCCAATTCTGGAACAACCCCACCATATGTTTCATGAATAGTTTGATTGGCAATAAAATTGGACAAGATTTTACCATCCACTACAATAGATGCAGCAGTCTCGTCACAAGACGATTCTATAGCCAATATAGTAATCGGTTTATTCAATAGATCGCAAAGATACTATTTCGTTCTAAGTGCTTCAACAGGATTCATTTTTGCTGCAATA
>JALRFB010000161.1 GCA_023256555.1 Sediminibacterium sp.
TAAATTAAGAACTGGCATTACAGTGGCTATTATTGCTTTCGGTATTATGGCCTTGATTGGCATTATCACTGCAATTTCTGCAATGAACCAAAGTCTTAAAGAAAACTTTTCTTTTATGGGGGCAAATGCCTTTAGTATTAGGTATAAAGAAATGACTGCAAGAATGGGTGGCCCAAATCAAGGGGAAGAATTCTCTAAATCAAAAAAAGGGAAAAAAGAAAAAAAATCAAATCTAGATAAAGTCATTAGATTAGAAGAGTCCACTTATTTCAAACAACATTTTGGATTTAATAGAGCGCAGGTTTCAGTGTATAGAAGAGGTAATGGAAATAATGAATTACATTATAAAAATAGAAAGACGAATCCTCAAATAGGTATGTTTGGAGCCGATGAAAATTATTTAGCAGTAAGTGGATATACATTATTACAAGGTAGAAATTTAAATGCTGTCGATTTACAAAGTGGAAGAAATGTAGTTATTATTGGAAGCAATGTTGCAGCTAAATTATTTCCTTCAAGACCAGAAAAGAGTGTAGATAAAATCATATTGGTTTCAGGCAAACCATACAGGGTTATTGGTTTATTGAAATCAAAGGGATCTAGTGCAATGCTGAGACAGGACGATGTGGTAATTACTTCAATTAAAAACCTCAGACAATATCAAACAAATTCATCTTATCAAATTGGAGTGATGGTCAATAATGTCGCTGAATTAGAACCTGCTATAGGAGAAGCCACAGATCAAATGCGAAAGGCAAGAAGATTAATTCCTACAGAGACAGACAATTTTGTGATTGATAAGAGTGATAAGTTTGCCGAAATGTTTATTGGTTTCTTGGCTGGTATTAGCGGTGCTGCAGGAGCTATTGGGATGATTACTTTAATTGGCGCTGCCATTGGACTAATGAATATTATGCTCGTTGCGGTGAACGAAAGAACTAGGGAAGTAGGTTTGATCAAAGCCATTGGAGGCAAGAAAAAAGACGTTCGTCGTCAGTTCTTATTTGAAAGTATCTTAATCAGTATTTTAGGGGCTATTTTTGGTATTATTCTTGGCGTTTTAGTAGGAAATATATTCAGTCTGGTACTGAATACAGGTTTTGTAATTCCTTGGGCTTGGGTGGCTATTGGAATTATAATTTGTACTGTGGTTGGATTGGTGGCTGGTATTTATCCTGCCATGAAAGCGGCTTCCTTAAATCCAATAAATGCCCTTCGTTACGAGTAATTAAGCAAACTGCTTACCGCTCTTTTTCTAATTGTCATTATGACACAAAGACTTGTAATTGCTATCTATTAAATTATAGATCATTTTTATTTGTTGTATATATAATACAAAAAAAACAGCATTCTACCAACAGAAGTTAGTTTCAGCCAAATTTTACATAAAAATAAGCCCTAAAATTTGGTTCATTCAATAAATTACTTATTTTGTAACCCCTTAGAAACTAGTGCGGAGGATTTGAGTGAAATCTAAAACAATAGTCGAAAGGATATCATCTTATTATAAATTTTTTATTTAAAACCAAAAATCAATTGAATCATGGCTGATTTAACTAAACCAACTCCAGCTGCACCAAAACAAGCAGCACAGCCGAAGAAAGGCGGTAACTTGATTGCAACTTTAGCACCTATTGCTTGTATCGTAGCAGGTTACGTAATCTGGCGTTTTGTGCTAGGTAATGCATCTAATTTCACTTCTCCTGATCCTGCTGGCGGATTCTGGCCTGCACACAAGGGACCAAAAGGTAACTTGACTAAAATGTATGAAGGTGGTATCGTTGTACCTATCTTGATTGGTAACTTATTGATCGTATTAACTTTCGTTATCGAGCGTTTATTGACTATCAAGAAAGCGGCTGGTGCTGGTAACATTACTGAGTTCATCCGTAAGGTTCAATTCCATTTAGCAAACAAAGAAGTGGACAAAGCTATCGCTGAGTGTGATAAGCAAAAAGGTTCTGTAGGTAACGTAATGAAGTCTGGCTTGAAAAAGTACAAAGAAATGATTACTAACTCAGAATTAGATACTGAACAAAAAGTGTTAAGTATTCAAAAAGAAATCGAAGAAGCAACTGCTTTAGAATTACCAATGTTAGAAAAGAACTTAGTATTCTTATCTACAATCGCATCAGTAGCAACTTTATTAGGTTTGTTCGGTACGGTATTAGGTATGATTCGTTCTTTCTCTAAATTAGGTGAAGAAGGTGGTGGTGAAGCTGCTCGTGAATTATCTCAAGGTATCTCTGAGGCATTGTACAACACTGCATTAGGTATCGGTACTTCAGCTATCGCTATTATCATGTATAACGTGTTCACTACAAGTATTGATGGTATCACTTATGGTATCGATGAGTCTGGCTTTACTTTAACTCAAAGTTTTGCTGCTCAATACAAATAGTAGAAACAACATTATAACAATATAATTAAAAGAATATACAATGGGTAGAGCCAAATTACCTCGTAAGAGTACCACCATCGACATGACTGCTATGTGTGATGTGGCTTTCCTTTTATTGTCTTTCTTCATCTTAACGACAAAGTTCAAACCAGCGGAAGCAATTGCAGTGACAACACCAAGTTCGGTGGCGTCTAAGATTGCACCAAGCAAGGATTTTGTTTTGATTACGATTGACAAAGACGGTAAAGTATTTTTAACGATAGACGACGAACAAAAAAGAGAAGTGGTAGCAAATGCATTAAATACAACTCGTAATTTAGGTATTAATGTACCAGCTTTTAAAAAAGCAGGTTTCATTGGCGCACCATTTAGTGGTTTGAATTCTTTTTTATCTATCGCTGAAGAAAATAGAAAGGGAGACCAGTTACCAGGTATTCCGTGCAAGGATAGTACCAATAATGAGTTGATAGTTTGGATGCAAGTAGTGAAGGAAGCATATTCAGGAGCAAAAATGGACCTTTTATTAAAAGGGGACAACGTGTCCAAATATCCTTCTTTTAAAAATGTAATTACTGCATTCAAGAAAAATGATTTATTAAAATTTCAAATGGTAACGAATCCTGAAAATGCACCTGTTGGATCTGAACTTTATAAAAAGTCGATCAGCGGTGGAGATGAAACTCAGGATAATTAAATTTTATAACTAAAAAAAGTTACTGATATGGCAGAATTAGATACCTCGGGTGGTGGCCATAAAAAAGGACCGGGCG
>JALRFB010000162.1 GCA_023256555.1 Sediminibacterium sp.
ACCAGCCATTGCTTCTAGAGTAAAGAATCAACTAGGTATCAAGAATCCTGCATGTGTTGCATATGATATTTTATTTGGATGTCCTGGTTGGATACAAGGTGTAATTCAAGCTGATGCTTTTATTAAAAGTGGAATGGCTAAGAAATGTTTGGTGATTGGTGCTGAAACTTTAAGTAGAGTGGTTGATGTGCATGACAGAGACAGTATGATTTTTAGTGATGGTGCTGGTGCTTGTATTGTGGAGCATTCAGAGGAAACTGGAACAGGTATTTTAGCAAGTAGTGTACAAAGCCATTGTGAAGACGAAACTTATTTCTTGTACTTGGGTAAATCTTATCATCCAGAAGGAGAAGAAGCTACAAGGTATATTAAAATGAAAGGCAGAAAGGTTTATGAATATGCCATAAAAAATGTTCCTGTTGCCATGAAAGAGTGTATTGAAAAAGCAGGAGTGGAAATTCATGAGGTGAAAAAATTCTTCTTACATCAGGCCAATGAAAAAATGGACGAAGGATTTATTAAAGCTTTGTTTAAATTATATGGCATCAGAGAAATTCCAAAAGATATTATGCCAATGAGTATACATGAATTAGGTAATAGTTCTGTAGCGACTATTCCCACCTTGTACGATAGAGTGATGCATGGTTTTTATAAACAACACCAATTAGAAAAAGGAGATATTGTCATTTTCGCATCTGTTGGTGCAGGTATGAATATCAATGCTATTTGTTATAGAGTTTAATCTTCTATAAGAATTCTATATTAATATCCCCTAGTATTCACACCGTCAATATAGTTTAAGAAGGCCTTGTTACAAACCCTATTTCCACCTGGCGTAGGATAGTTTCCTGTAAAATACCAATCCCCTGTATTAGTAGGGCAACACTCATGTAAATCTTCAATAGTTTGATAGATTACTTCTACTGGAATATTTACATTACTTGGCGTAATTAATTGTGCAATTTTATCTGAAATTTCTTCAGTTGTAAAAGGCTTATACAATTGTCTTACCACATTTTCAGTATGCAGTTGGCCTGCTGCAGCCAATTCTTTTATTCTATTATAAGTATCATCAATCACATTATTCATACCTCTTTCTTCCAACAAAGCAATAGCCGCTTTGAAAGCAATAAAATCACCCATCTTACTCATGTCAATTCCATAACAATCAGGGTACCTGATCTGAGGAGCAGAAGAAACCACAATAATTTTCTTTGGACCTAATCTTGAGAGCATTCTGATAATGCTTTCTTTCAAAGTAGTGCCTCTAACAATACTGTCATCAATCACCACTAAAGTATCTTGATCTTTTCTTACTGTGCCATAAGTAATATCGTACACGTGCTGTACCATTTCGTTTCTATTGGCGTCTTCAGTAATAAAGGTTCTTAATTTAACGTCTTTAATGGCAATCTTTTCTTGTCTAATTTTTCTATTCACCATCTCTTCTAACTTCTCAGCATCTACATCTTTTCCCCAACTTAAAATACGTTCCACCTTAATCTTATTCAAATAAGACTCCATACCTTTTACCAAACCATAAAATGCCACTTCGGCCGTATTAGGTATATAGGAGAAAATAGTGTTTTTTAAATCTTTTTCAATTCTATCAAGTACGATCTTACTCAAATGATTCCCTAGTGCAATACGTTCACGATAAATTTTTTCATCACTGCCTCTAGAAAAATAGATTCTTTCGAAAGAGCAAGCTCGTCTTTCTTTAGGTGCTAGTATTTGTTCAATTGAATAATTGCCTGCATCATCTACGATTAAAGCAGATCCTGGCATTAACTCTAATACTTCATTTTCTCCAACATTGAATGTGGTTCTTATAGAAGCTCTTTCACTCGCAGCAACAATTACTTCTCCATCTATATAATAATATGCTGGACGAATACCATTTGCATCACGCATTATAAAGCTATATCCATTTCCAATTAAGCCTCCAATAGTAAATCCACCATCAAATAAAGGAGCAGCTTTTTTTAATACATTAACTATATTAGGCGAATTAGGATGTAAAGATTCTTCCTCTACTAAAAAATGATGAATCACTTCCATCATGGCTGCCAAATCACTTTGACTTTCAAATGAACCTGGTTCAAAATTTATTTTTTGAAACAACTCTTCTGTGTTCACTAAATTAAAATTTCCTGCTAATGCTAAATTTTTTCCAGGAACTAAATTCTTTTTTATAAATGGGTGACAGAACTCTACATTGTTTTTTCCTTGTGTGCCATATCTCAAGTGCCCTAATAAAATCTCCCCCATGAAAGGTAAATGTCCTTTCATCAAGCCCGGGTGTTTAGCGATATCTGGTTGGAATTTTTCTAATTCTTGAATCTCTTGACCAATCTTATAAAATAAATCTGCGATAGGTTGTGGGGCATTGCTTCTTAATCTGTATAAAAAAGGGTTTCCTGGCTCTATATTTAATTTGAGTGTTGCTAATCCCGCTCCATCTTGCCCACGATTGTGCTGCTTTTCCATCAACAGGTACAATTTATTAAGGCCGTAAGTGACTGTTCCTCTTGATTTAAGATAATAGGAAAGAGGTTTGCGTAATCGAATGTAAGCTAGTCCACATTCGTGTTTAATCTCATCACTCATTGAAATAAATTCTTAATTAACCTTAATAATATTATTTGCTACTTTATTCCAGTCAGACAATTCTTTACAAGTATTGTATTCAGGATCTAAATAAATATAATAATTAGAGATATGCTCTTTAAACCATGTTTCCATAGCTCTTGCCTTTTTTTCTTCCAAAGCACGAACAGACACTCTATTATAATCTTCTTTTAAGTTTTCTTTGTGTGGCGCAGAGCGCTCTTTAAAATAAATAATACGCACTGTTTTTCTTCCTCTTTCATCCACATAAACCTGTGGTTCTGAAATTTCTCCTGGCTTCATATTCTTTACCACCATGATCATGTCCTTATCTAGCTGATCTAAATTCACATAAGCTGAACCGTCGTTTCCTGTGATGGAGCCTCCACTAAATTTGCTGCCTTCATCATCGCTAAATTTATTCACTGCTTCGCCAAATATTAATCTACCAGCTAATACTTCTTTTCTTACGCTATCTAATAAATGCTTTGTGTCATTGATTTCGTCTGCAGTAATTGGAGGAATTCTTAAAATATGCTTCACCA
>JALRFB010000163.1 GCA_023256555.1 Sediminibacterium sp.
GTCTCCCTCAATTTTAGCATTCTCATCACTATCACTTCCGTGAATGGCATTCTCACCGATAGAAGTGGCATATTTTTTTCTGATGGTTCCTTCAGCAGCATCTTTAAAATTAGTAGCACCAATTAATGTTCTAAAATCAGCTACTGCATTCTCTTTTTCTAAGATGGCAGCAACGATCGGTCCACTACACATAAAATCTACTAATTCGCCATAAAATGGTCTTTCTTTATGCACCGCGTAGAACTCACCAGCTTGTGCTTTAGATAGTTGAATCCACTTCATTGCTTTCACGCTAAATCCCGCTTTAATGATTTGATCTAAAATCTCTCCAGTATGTCCTTTTGAAGTTGCATCTGGTTTAATCATTGTAAATGTTCTGTTACTCATATCTATTTGTTATAATGTTGCTAATTGCAGGCGCAAAATTACTAAAAAACCTCCGATTTATGCTAAATTTGTGCACTTATGCAACCAATAGACCAATTTTACCCATTTCTATCTAAGCCTTTCAAGGCTGTTATCACTGCACATCAAAAACCTGATGGAGATGCAATGGGTTCTAGTTTAGCTCTATATCATTTTTTGAAACAATTAGGTCATGATGTACAAGTGATTTCTCCCACAAATTGGGCACAATTTTTAGATTGGATGCCTGGGACAGACCTAGTGATGGATTTTGAACATAATAAATCAAAAGCAACTGAAATTGTTCAAAATGCTGATTATGTATTTTGTTTAGATTTTAATATTCTTCATAGAACTAAACATATGGAGCATGTGATTAAAGATGCTAAGGCTGTTAAAATATTAATTGACCATCACCAACAGCCAGATACTCCAAGTTTTGGTTTTGGAATAAGTGATGTAAAAATGAGTTCAACCTGTGAAATGATCTATGATTTTATCGTACAATCTGGACACAGTAGTTTAATCAATTTAGATATTGCAACCTGTATTTATACAGGATTAATGACTGATACGGGTTCTTTTAGATTCCCATCTTGTACAGCCTCTGTCCACAAAATTGTAGCACACTTAAAAGAATTGGGCTTGCAACATGGAAAGATTCATGAAGCCATTTATGATCAATCAACCGAAGGAAGACTGAAATTTATGGGGAATGCGTTTTTAAATAGAATGCACGTTTTCCCAGAGTTTAAAACTGCAGTGATGGCTATTCCCAAATCGGATATTTATAAATATGAATTAAAAACAGGGGATACCGAAGGTTTGGTGAATTATCTATTGTCAATTCAAGGAATTAAATTTGCTGCAATTGTAATTGATAGGGAGGAAGAAAGAAAATGGAGTTTTAGAAGCAAAGGTAACTTTGATGTTAATATATTTGCGAGAACACATTTTGAAGGTGGAGGCCATGCTAATGCAGCAGGCGGAAGTTCTTTAAAATCTGTTGAAGAAACATTGAATGATTTTAAAAATATTCTAGAAACATATAAAACACAATTATCTCAATTAAATTAAAACATGTTAAAGTCAACATTAAAATTAGTCGCAGTACTTGTATTGTTTGCAAGTTGTAATCAATACGAAAAAGCACCATCTGGAATGCTTTATAAGATTACTCATGGTTCAGGCAATCCTCAAAAACTAGCTCAAGGTCAATTTGTAAAAATTAATTTAGAATACAAATTACAAAGTAAGGATACAGTATTAAGTTCTACATATGGACAAATTCCTGTGTATTTCCCAATTGATACTGCAAGATTAGGTAAATACACTTTTACTGAAATCATCATGCAATGTAAGAAAGGTGATAAAATTGATTTTTCATTGAGTGTAGATACCTTAGTTAAAATGGGAGTCTTACAATTCAATGAAGTATTCAAAGCAAAAGATGTGATTGTTGGTAAAGCAGAAATTATCAACGTTTTCACTGATGTTGCAAAAGTAGATGCAGATTATAAAGCTGAATCTGAAAATGAAAAGAAAAAAGAAGTAGCAGCAATCAAAGCATACTTAGCAAAAAATAAGATCAATGCTGTTGAATCTCCTGAAGGAGTCTTTATTGCTATAAAAACTCCAGGCGATGCATCTAACAAAATTGACACTACGAAAATTGCAAGTGTTTTATACAAAGGGTATACTTTCAAAGGTGATGTATTTGATACGAATATGAAGCCAGACGGTAAACCTTATGATGTAAAAATCGGAGCAGGTGCAGTAATCCCAGGTTGGGAAATTGGTTTACAATATTTTGGCAAAGGCGGTAAAGGTTCTATCTATATCCCAGCAATGTTAGCTTATGGCTCACAAGCAAATGGCGTCATCAAGCCATTTGAAAGCTTAGCTTTTGATATTGAAATCGAAGATGTAACTAAGAAATAATATACTCTTAATAGTGATATAAAAAAGGGGCTGCAAACGCAGCCCCTTTTTTATATCATTGCATCCATTAAGGTAATCACTTCTTTCGCTTCTTTCACATCGTGCACTCTTAGAATATTGGCACCATTTTGAATAGCCAAAGTATGTAGCACCGTGGTTCCATTTAAAGCTTCTTCCGAACTAATCCCTAAAGTTTTATAAATACTTGATTTTCTTGAAACACCCACTAAAATGGGTAATCCTATACACTGTAAATTCTGTAGGTTTTTAATAATAGAAAAATTCTCATCGATTGTTTTCCCAAATCCAAAACCTGGATCGATAACCCAATGGGTGATTCCTTTATTAGAGAATTGTTCTTTTTTCTTTAAAAAATACTGAATTAAATCGTCTATGATATTTTCCCTCTTAGGAACTTGATGCATAGTCTCTTTGGTACCTGTAATATGCATACCAATATAGTCAGCCTGATAGGTAGAAACTATATCCAAAATTGCAGGATCAAAACTTCCACAACTAATATCATTTACTATTCTTGCTCCAGCTAAAATGGCTGCTTCTGCGACTTTAGATTGAAATGTATCAATGGATAGAGTTATATTGGTGAATGTTTTGGATAATGATTCAATCGCTGGAACAATTCGTTCCATTTCTTCTTCAGCAGAGATCATGGTTGCTCCTGGTCTGGTACTTTGACCACCAATATCAATAATACTGGCACCTTCTTGAATCATTTGGCCTGCTTTATCTATTAAAAGCTGATTATTTCCCAGTCTACTAGGAGCAAAAAATGAGTCTGGTGTAATGT
>JALRFB010000164.1 GCA_023256555.1 Sediminibacterium sp.
TTTTATCTTTTGCTTTCTTAGCAAATTCTTTCACAGCACCACTGATCTGAGATAAAGACAATCCATCTGCAAATCTTAATACAGGTACTAACAAACCTTCATCCACTGCAACTGCGATTCCAATATTTACATGATGATTTTCTCTGATAAAATCTCCCATCCAACTACTATTTACTTTTGGATGTTGTTTTAAAGACAATGCAGTTGCTTTCACAATCATATCATTAAAACTAATCTTAGTTGTTGCATTTTCATTTAATAAGGTACGCGCTTTAATAGCTGCATCCATATTAATTTTCATTGTTAAGTAAAAATGCGGAGCGGTAAATAAGCTCTCACTTAAGCGCTTTGCAATTACTTTACGCATTTGAGATACAGGCGTATCTACAAAACTCACTGTGCCTGATGGAACAAACGCAGATGCTGACACACTAGTACTTGAAGAAGCGCTAGTTGAAGCAGCTGCAGAACCTGGTGTATAGTTTTCTAAATCGGAACGAGTAATTCTTCCATTCTCTCCAGTCCCTTTCACATATTTAAGATCGATTCCTTTTTCTTGTGCAATTTTTTTAGCTAATGGAGAAGCAAAAATTCTTCCCTCATTCACTACAGCTGCATTAGATGAAGCCGCCACTGGCGCTGCTGCTGGAGCATTTGTAGTTGGAGCTGGAGTTGCTGATGTAGCTGCTGGAGTTGACGCCGTTGCTCCGCCCTTAACAGCTGCAACAATGGCATTTACATCCAAACCTTCTTTACCAATGATACAAAGCAATTCATTCACTAAAATCTTCTCTCCAGCTTTTGCACCTTGATACAATAAAATACCATCCTTATAAGATTCTAATTCCATGGTAGCTTTATCTGTTTCGATATCTGCTAACACTTCACCTTTCTTTACAGTATCGCCAATTTTTTTATGCCATCCAGCAATCACACCCTCTGTCATGGTATCACTTAATCTTGGCATCAATACTACTTCTTCCATTGCAGAGACATCTATAGTACTAGCGGGTGCAGAAGCAGCAGGAGCTGCTGGACTTGTCGCCGCAGCAGGTGCAGGAGTTGCTGCTGGAGCAGCGCCATTTGCATGCTGAGCAATTAATGCACTAATATCTTCACCTTGTTTACCAAAAATGGCCAACAAATCGTTTACTTGTAATTTACCGCCGCGAGGAGTTCCAATATGTAATAAAACACCATCTTGATAGCTTTCCAATTCCATGGTTGCTTTATCTGTCTCTATCTCTGCTAATAAATCTCCTTTCTTAACTGTATCACCCACATTTTTGTGCCAAGCTGCAATAACACCTTCAGTCATGGTATCACTTAAACGGGGCATTAATATAACTTCTGCCATAGTAAAAAGCTAGTTTGTAATTGAGACGTGAAATTACGCTAAAAATGTATTTTTTCCCTCCGAAAAACTCAATTTTATCGCAAATTGAGGGCAAAAATTGACTGTTTCGGCCAAATTAAGAATAACTATTGACCTTGTGCCAAGCTGTAGGCTTTTTTGTCGCCCCACATGTTTAATACCTCCAAGGAAGAAATAGTAAAATCCTTAGACATCGCAAGGTATAATTGAGCAATGTCTTCTTGCGCTAATGGTGCATTGTCGATGGTTTCAAATCGGCAACCATATTGATTCACTAAATTGGTAAACACCGAGCCAGTTGGCCAAACCTGTGTGCCTCTATTGGTGATCGTAACTAATTTAAGAATATCAGATTCGTGTTTTTTAGCAATATGGGCAATTACCGCAGGTTGTTCTGTAGACTCAATGAAAAAATCAACTCCCACAATACTATGTTTGGAAGAAGAAGTTTTAGCCAACATTACATTTTCTTTTTGATGTAAATCTTGTGGATGAAATTCAAAATCAGCTATTGTTGGTCTTGCATTATTTTTTGGTTGCTTCCCAAGATTTGAAATAATAGCATTGGCGAAATCTGTGGTGTTCACAGATGGAATGGATTTGTCTCCAAAATCACCAGTATGTACACCAGACTCTAAAGTATATAGTAATGCATTTTCAATTTCGATTGCTTTTTCCATCATTCCTAAATGTCTTAACATACTTAATCCACTTAGTAAAAGGGATGTTGGATTAGCAATATTTTTTCCAGCGATATCTGGCGCAGTTCCATGTACTGCTTCAAAAATGGAGATCTTGTCTCCAATATTAGAAGATGGCGCAAAACCAAGCCCACCAACCAATCCAGCACATAAATCACTTACAATATCCCCTTGTAAATTTGTTAATACTATTACATCAAATAAATCTGGACGACTTACTAATTTCATACATAAATCATCAACAATAATATCATCAGATTGTAGTTCAGGATATTCAGCAGCAACCTGTTTGAATACTTCCAAGAACATGCCATCTGTTAACTTCATGATATTCGCCTTATGTCCACAAGTCACTCTTTTCGCTCCTTTTTTCTTCGCCATTTCAAATGCATAACGAATTACTTGCTCACTACCTTGACGAGTTATATATCTTCTTGCAATGGCTACATCTTCTGTAATCATATGCTCTACCCCACCATAAGTATCTTCAATATTTTCTCTAACAATGGTAATGTTTACATTGATGCCAGCTTTGCTAAAAACAGTTTGCACCCCACTTAGGGTTTGAAAATGTCGATCGTTTGCATAAGTATTCCAAGTTTTTCTTGCCGTAACATTCACACTCTTTACACCTTTTCCTTTTGGCGTTTCCATTGGGCCCTTAAACAAAATACCCAAAGATTCAATAGTTGCTTTTGCTTCAGGTGTCATTCCATTACTAAACCCCTTGTCAAAAACCCATTTACCCATGTCTACAAATTGGTATTCTAAAGGCAGATTGGCTGCTTTAAAAACACGAATTACCGCTTCCATAATTTCTGGACCAATTCCATCTCCTTTCGCTACGGTAATTTTTGTCATCATTTTGATTTGTTGTTTTATTTTTATAGTTCGATTTTATATATACTTTTTACTGGTAAAACCACTTTTTAAATAAATATGATTGTTGTTGGCATACCAAATGGTAGTTTCGGTATATTTGGGTGACTCTTGATCTTTAAAGAAAATTTTCACCTTATGTTTTAAGGAGTTCCCTAAGTTCATCGCTCTTTGTAAATCTCGG
>JALRFB010000165.1 GCA_023256555.1 Sediminibacterium sp.
AGTTTGTTAACAGAAGATTTCCAAAACTTAAAGTAGAACATATCATCAAGTCAATCTCACGAGGTGGAGGATTTAAAGCAAGTGAAGGGTTCAAAGTAGTAACGCAATTACAAAAAGAAGGTAAAATTCAAGGTTGGATTGAAGGTGTAACTAAAAACCCAGACAATACATTTAAATTTATTGAACCCAATAAGCATTACGTAACACGTATTCCTGAACGTGACGGGGACATGGCTAAAGTTAAATCGATAGGCGAAGATTTAGTAAGAATCAGACCTTTTGCAGGCATCAATAAAAAAGGTGTATGTGAAATTACCACACAGAAAAAAATTAAAATTAGACTATTGATGATAACAAAATCCTGTACTGACGGCAAACAGTATAGATGTAATACATGCTGGTGGTGTCAAGAAAGACATTGGGGGTTTGATATCCCAATTGAAGATAGATGGCGATTATGACAGACACTGAATTAATAAAGCATATTTTATATGATTATCCAATTTATTATTTTATGTATGAAGGCGGGGCCGGTGGGGAGTTTCTGTCTAATCTTATTTCTAAGCACTCTGATTTATTTAGGAAATATTCAGAATTAGATTGCAGTGTTAATGAAGATAATAGAACATTTGTAAAAATACCAAAATTATTTGAATACGTTGGTTCATCGCGGCTTAGAAAAAAAGAAGGTGATACTGAACTATTATTAATTAACAGCATAAGAAAACAAATAGAGTTATCTTTAAATTTTGACTTTTGGAATTTTGAAAAAACATTTATGGTTAAGTTATGCGAATTCTAGATATCGATTTGGACAATTAGTACAAAATGAGCCAAGTAGATTTATTGAAGAAATGCCTGAAGAAAAATTAGATAAGTCTTCTGCTGGAGGTGGCGCAAGAAACCAAAGCACCACTGCCGGATGGGGTAGCGCTTATGATAGAATGCATGCAGGTAGAAAAAATACAAGTGCAGGCAACACTGGCTCAAGTGTTGGTTCTACCAAGCCAAGCTACCTACCTGTCAACCCACCCACTTCGGTAAATAAAAATCATATTCCTTCTGCCAATTTTGTGGCCGCTGACCCTTCTCAATTGGAAGCAGGTATGAAAGTGGAGCACCAAAAATTTGGTTTCGGGATTATCAAAGAAATTGAAGGTTCGGCGCATAACCCTATTGCCATGATTTTATTTGACAATAATGGAGAGAAAAAGATCATGCTCAACTATGCCAAACTAAGCATTGTTCCAAGCTAAACCCCAGTTTTAGCCTTTCGATATCGGAAATTTAAGGATGAGAGCCCCTGATTATGGAGTCCCGTCCCGCCCATTTTGATTATTTTTGTATCCGAATACAGTTTAAACGTTTTATTATGATTACTACAGGAAATACTATTGTGAGCATTTATACAGAAATGACTCCTAATCCAGAAACAATGAAATTTGTGGCAAACAAATTATTGTATCCTGGAAAGAGTATTGACATTGCAGAAGAAGCGCATGCTATTGCTTCTCCTTTAGCAAAAGAATTATTTAGTTTTCCTTTTATTAAAAGTGTATTTATTGCGAGCAATTTTATCACATTAACTAAAAGTGCTGATACTGAAGATTGGCAGGATGTGATTCCTACTATCAAAACATTCTTGAAAGATTATTTAGAAGCTGGTGGTGTAGTAGTGAACGAAGAAGAAGTGGCTAAGTTTAAACAAGAAGCGAGCAATACCGTTAACGCTGATGATGATGATATTGTAAAGCGTGTTAAAGAATTATTAGAGAACTATGTAAAGCCTGCTGTTGAAATGGATGGTGGTGCAATACAATTTAAAAGTTATAACGACGGAGTGGTAAACCTAATGTTACAAGGTTCTTGTAGCGGTTGCCCTTCTAGCATGGTTACTTTAAAAGCGGGTATCGAAGGGATGATGAAGCGTATGATTCCAGAAGTGAAAGAAGTGGTAGCTGTGGCGGAGTAGTAGTTATTAGTTTGGGTTAGAGATACAATAAGGCCTCGCGTTGCGAGGCCTTATTTAATTAAAACTTTTATAGTTAATCAACAATCAATTCATCAAAAGATTATTGCCAACCACCACCAAGTGATTTATACAAATTGGTAATGCTATTATATTGCTGCTTTTTAATCTCCACTAATTCTAGTTTAGCAGATATGGCATCTTTCTGTGCGGTTAACACTTCTAAATAATTCGCTTTTGCATATTTAAATAGTTCGCTTGAAAGGATAATCGCACTTGACAAGGCTTCCACTTCTTTTGTCTTGGTTTGAAAAGAAGATTGTAGGTTTTTTACATTAGCCATTTGATTAGCTACTTCTACAAAACCATTCAATATGGTCTTTTGATATTGATATACTGCTTCAATTTGTAAAGCATTGGCTGTTGCAAACTGTGCTTGTATGGCTGATCTATTAATTAATGGTCCGGCAACATCAGTTAATAAAGAGTACATAATAGATTCTGGAGAATTAAATAAGTATTTAGATTTAAATGCATTTAATCCCAAAGAGGCACCAATATTTACACTTGGATAGAATTCTGCTTGGGCTGATTTTACATCAAAATTGGCTGCCATTAATGCATATTCAGCTTGTTGTATATCGGGTCTGTTCTTTAAAAGCTGTGAGGGAATCCCGACATCTATAGAGGAAGGAAGTGCTTGTGTAAACCCTTCACTTACTTCAATTTTTTGTGGATACCTTCCCAACAATAAATTCATTTTATTTTCTGTCTCCGTAATATTTTGCAACAAATTAAAGGCAAGGTTTTGTGCATTAAATACCATTGCCTCAAATTGTTTTACTGCTAGTTCAGAAACCACAGACGCTTCTTTTTGAATCTTCACTACTTCTAATTCTTTTTGTTGAAGTGCGATAGATTCATTGATAATATTTAATTGTGCATGTAAACCAACCAATTCATAATAGGTATTGGCTACTTCTGCAATTAAATTAGTGGTTACCCATTTGCGACCTTCCACTGTACTTAGATAATTTGTCCATGCTGATTTTTTGGCATTTCTTAATTTACCCCAAATATCAGCTTCCCATCCTGCTTGAAAACCCAATCGTAAATCGGTTAGATTTTCTGGAACCAATTGCCCAGGAGTAATATCTG
>JALRFB010000166.1 GCA_023256555.1 Sediminibacterium sp.
ATTGATACGAATAGGCTTAGCAAAACACATTGCTAAATCTAATGGAAAAGTCAAACAGATAGGAAAGGGCCATGAACTGATTCTTGGACCAAAAAAGTTTGGATATTTCGAATTTATAGGTTCACATCAAACTCATAAAACCAGATCTATTGTCTGTTTGTCTTCTCTAGGTAATATTTATGAGATTTCATTAGTGCCTGTAACTGTAACCGGAAAACCTGCACCAACAGATGAAGTTTCTGATACATTATTTAGATCATTTATTACTGCAATTCAATATTAATATTTTGCATGAAACAATTATCCCCTGATATCGAAGTATTTCTATCCCATGTAGAATCTGCTGGAATAGGCCTTAGAAAAAGGGCAGATATTGGATTGATCTTTGAATATGCTGCTCTTCATAATAATTCTGATCAGATTAATGATCTTATCTTTACTGGTAAGATTGTTTGGAATACATATTCAGCATTAAAGAAAAGAAATCAAAGTGATGAAGGATATGACTTATTAGAAAAACAATTCATGGAATCCGTTCATACTTTAAGAAATAGTTTATTCGAACAAAGTATTGGATATACTCAAGAAGAACAATCAAGAATTGAAGAAATTTATTTAGGAATGTCGCAAGGTACACTACGTAATATTGTAGACTTAGCACATGATTTATCAGAGATAAAAAATCTTCAAAATAGCGCAAAACACAAAAAGTGACATATCTATGTCTTGATTGAAATCAATATTTTCATTATTAAATGGTAAAAAATCCTAAAATGGAACAATATCGAAATTTCTGTATTATAGCTCATATAGATCATGGAAAATCTACTCTTGCTGATAGGCTTCTGGAAAAAACAGGAAGAGTTTCTAGCAGAGAAATGGTTATGAATCAAATATTGGATGATAATCCTTTAGAACAAGAAAGGGGAATTACCATTAAGTTACATGCTATTCAAATGCAATATGCAGCTAAAGATGGTAAATCATATACATTGAATTTAATTGATACTCCTGGTCATGTTGATTTTTCTTATGAAGTTTCTAGATCTTTATCTGCATGTGAGGGTTCTTTATTGGTAGTTGACAGCACTCAGGGGGTTGAAGCGCAAACAATAAGTAATCTATATCTTGCAATAGAAGCTGGATTAGAAATTATTCCTGTAATTAATAAAAATATTAAAGGGTTTTTGTTTTTAGATGGGTTAGTAAAATACGGCCGCACTTTCTAGTGTGGCCCTTTTTTTTCGTATCATTGCATATACAATTATTCATTAGCTATGTATCCCAATTTATATTTTTTAATTCGTGATATTTTTGGCATTCAACTAAGCGGGTTACAATTAGTGAATACCTTCGGATTCTTTGTGGCATTGGCTTTCGTGGGATCAGGTTTTGTTTTATACAGTGAATTGAAGAGAAAGGAACAATTAGGTGAGTTTAAGGCAATTGAAGAAGAAATAATTATTGGAGCACCTGCAACTTGGGGTGAATTAGCAACAAGTGTAGTTTTTGGATTTTTGTTTGGATTCAAAATAATTGGCGCATTTGTTATTGAAAATGCATTGGCTAATCCACAATTATATATTTTTTCTACACAAGGGAGCATTGGCGCTGGTATTTTAGTTGCTGGTGTAATGACTTATTTGAAATGGAGAGAAAAAGATAAAGTAAAGTTAGCAGTGCCTGAAAAAAAGAAGTTTTTGATATGGCCTCATGATAGAGTGGGAGATATAGTTTTACAAGCAGCGCTTTGGGGTTTTATTGGTGCGAAAATTTTTCATAATCTAGAAAACTTAAATGATTTTGCAAAAGATCCTTGGGGTTCAATTATTGCTTTTTCGGGTTTAACTTTTTATGGAGGGTTAATTGTTGCAACCATTGCTATCATAATTTATATCAAGAAATTTAAAATCAGTGTGATACATTTTGCAGATGCAATGGCTCCAACTATGTTATTTGCATATGCCGCTGGTAGAATTGGATGCCATATGAGTGGTGACGGTGATTGGGGAATCGTCAATAGTCATCCCAAACCTTTTGCTTGGATTCCTGATTGGGCCTGGGCTTATCAATATCCACATAATGTAGTGAACGAAGGGGAGCGAATTGCAGGATGTTTTGGTAATTATTGCAATCAACTGCCTTTGCCAGTGTACCCAACTACATTCTATGAGATTATAGGGACATTTGTTTTGTTCCTAATGATGTGGTCTTTCCGTAAAAAAGTGCTTCAACCAGGTATTTTAACCGGAGTTTACCTTGTTTTTGCAGGTGTAGAACGCTTATTGATTGAACAAATCAGGGTGAATAATAAATATGAATTCCTGCCTTTTCAACCTACTCAGGCAGAGTTAATTTCTGTATTCTTGATCCTTTTTGGAATCGTTTTTTTAATCAAATCCAAGACTTGGTTTAAATTAGATACATCAATAAATTAATACTTTAAAATTTAAAGCATATGCCATCATTTGATATTTCAAGTACTGTAGACATTCAAACATTAGATAATGCTGTGAATGTGGTAAAAAAAGAAATCACGAATCGCTTTGATTTTAAAGGGATTCACGTGGTGATCGATCTTAATAAAAAAGACTATTTAATCAAATTAGAGTCTGATTCTGAAATGAAGGTTCAGCAAATTGTGGATGTCTTATTAAGCAGATCCATTAAGCAAGGAATTGATGCCAATGCTTTTGATTTAGGGAAAGAACCACAGCCAAGTGGAAAAATCTTCAAAAAGGATGTACCTGTGAGAAATGGTTTAAAACAGGAAGATGCTAAGAAAATTGTGAAATTCATCAAGGATAAAGGCTTAAAAGTTCAAACTGCCATCATGGACGATATTATACGTGTTACTGGCAAGAAAATTGATGATTTACAGGAAGTTATAGCTGCTTGTAGAGCAGAGAATTTCGGGGTTCCCCTGCAATACGTAAATATGAAGTCTTAAAAATGGGCTTAATAGCCTTAAAATTTGGTCAAAAACCTGTTTTGGCCTACCTTTGCAACCTATTTAATAATTGTACGGCAAAAACCGTGCTTCCTTAAAAATTCATATTATGAAACAAGGTGTCCATCCAGAAAGCTATCGTTTTGTTGTGTTCAAAG
>JALRFB010000167.1 GCA_023256555.1 Sediminibacterium sp.
CAACCCAAAGGAGTTTGGGAAAGCACTACCAGCGGAAGAGGTGTGCTAGCAAGTTATAAACAAGATCATAGTGCAGATTTGTATAGAAGAGGCATGTATACTTTTATTAAACTAACCGCACCTCCACCAAGCATGATGATATTTGATGCAAGCAATAGAGATCAATGTGAAGCAAAAAGAAGTAGCACTAATACACCATTGCAAGCTTTAAATATGTTGAATGATCCAACTATTTTAGAAGCTTCAAGAGTAATGGCTCAAAAATTAAGCATGAGTAATGGAAGTTTGGAAGAGAAAATTCAAAAAGCTTTTGAAACAATATTAATAAGACCTGCAACAAGGTTTGAAAAAAACAAGCTTAGTAAGTATTGCGAAAGTCAATTGAATGTTTATGTTCAAAAGCCTGCATTAACGAAAGAAACTTTAGCTATAGGAGAGTTTGTTCAACCAACTACAAAATACAACGAAGCTGAAGCAGCTGCTTTGATGAAGACCATATTAATTATATATAATCTTGAAGAAGCTATCACCAAATCTTAAATCATTTGTATGAAAGAGTTTTTAGAACACGGTTTAAACCAAAATCGAAGAAAGTTTTTATCTAAACTAAGTTTGGGTATTGGTGGATTAGCGCTAGGCTCTTTAGTTGCACCTGGTTTATTTGAAGGCAAAACAGAAGATGAATTATTTGCTAATGTATTACCTCATTTTGCTCCAAAAGCAAAAAGAGTAATTTATTTATTTCAAAATGGTGCACCATCCCAATTAGATTTATTTGATTATAAGCCCAAATTACAAAGCATGCATGGTGAAGACCTGCCTGCAAGTATTAGAATGGGACAGCGTTTAACAGGTATGACTGCTAATCAAGCGAAATTCCCATTAGCAGGTACTAAATTTAATTTTTCTCAACACGGACAACATGGTGCTTGGTTTAGTGAAACCATTCCACATATAGCGAGCATTGCGGATGATTTGTGTATTGTAAAAACTATGTACACAGAAGCAATTAATCATGATCCTGCATTAACTTTTTTTCAAACAGGTGCACAGGTAGGCAATAGACCTAGCATGGGTTCATGGATAAGTTATGGATTGGGTAGTGAAAATAAAAACCTTCCAGCATTTTGTGTTTTATTAAGCAAGGGCAAAGGAAATGGACAAGGGGTGTATTCAAAACTTTGGAATAATGGTTTCTTAGATTCAATACATCAAGGTGTACAATTCACTAGTGGGGAAGAGCCTGTGAAATACTTAAGCGACCCTTCTTTTATACAAAGAGATGACAAAAGAGCCATGTTAGATGAAATTGCTGCATTAAATGAAGCTTCTTATAAAGAAATTGGCGATCCAGAAATTGTCGCGAAGATTCAACAATATGAATTGTCTTATAGAATGCAAATGGCAGTTCCAGAAATTACCTCTTTACAAAATGAACCAGAATCGATTGTAAAAATGTATGGGCCCGATTGTTTAGTGCCTGGAACTTATGCTGCCAATTGTTTATTAGCAAGAAAACTATCTGAAAATGGCGTGAGATTTGTTCAATTATATCATCAGGGATGGGATGCGCACGATAATTTGCCTTCACAATTAGAAGGACAATGTAAAGATGTAGACCAAGCATCTGCTGCATTAGTGAAAGATTTAAAACAAAGAGGATTATTAGATGAAACTTTAGTTATCTGGGGAGGTGAATTTGGTAGAACCAACTATTGTCAAGGCGCATTAGCAAAAGACAATTATGGAAGAGATCATCATCCAAGATGTTTCACTATTTGGATGGCTGGTGGTGGAGTAAAACCTGGTGTACATGGAGAAACTGACGAGTTTGGTTATAATATTAATTCACTTCCAGTACATGTACACGATTTTCACGCAACAGTAATGCACTTAATGGGAATCAATCATGAAGAATTTACCTTTAAACATCTAGGTAGAAGATATAGATTAACAGATGTTGCAGGAAATGTAATCAATGAAATAATTAGTTAATGATGAAGCCGAATAAGGTATTTGCTTTTATAGGTAGTGCGCTTTGGATATTAAATCCATTTTTACTCTTTATTACTTTTTTTAAAGAAAGTATACAGATGAATATTGGCATGAGTTGGATGGGAAAATTTCATCCACTTTTATTGCACTTCCCTCTAGTATTTGGGATATTGATTGGATTGTATCTACTTTTTATTCCTGCTGGTAAATTAGCTCGTACTATTGAACAACCCATTTTATTAATCAATGCTTTTTTTGCGGTTATTGTTGCTATAACCGGACTGCTGCTTTCTAAAGAAAATACTTATGAAGGTGATTTATTAACTCAACATCAATGGGGCGGCATTGCTATTGCTTTGTTTAGCTGGGGGTTGGTTTTGATAAATACTTATTCAAAATATTTTCAATCAAATAGAAAGATTAGATTGTCTACTGGAATTTTCATACTTGCCTTAATTATAATATTTACCCATAAGGGAGCTCAACTGACACATGGTATAGATGCATTAAGTATTCCGGAAAACAAAACCACTAATCAGGATGCCACAAGTATAAAAACATTAGATAGTACTGCAACCGTATATGAAAAAGCAGTAGAACCAATTTTATTAGATAAATGTGTTAGTTGTCATGGACCTAAAAAAATAAAAGGCAATTTACAATTAGATACTAAAGAGCATATTCAAAAAGGGGGCAAACATGGGAATGTTTTTGACCTAACTGGAGATGCTAGTATTATTGAAAGAATCCACTTGCCTTTAGCAGAAGAAAAACATATGCCTCCAGACGGAAAGCCCCAGTTAACGCCCTCTGAGATAATGATATTAAAAAATTGGATTAGTGCAGGTGGTGATTTTAATAAAAAAATGTTCGAACTAAACAAAGCGGATAGTTTATTTATCTTGGCTAATAATTTTCAGCCAGCAAAAGAAAAAAGCAAGCAATCTGCTGGACCAGATCTAAGTGAATACAATACCAATTATTGTAATGTACATTATGTATATCCTGGCTCAACTCAAATTGAAGTAAACTTTTATCAGGGCAGTTTTTATAATAGTGCACAATTAAAAAATATCGAAAAAATTAAAGAGCAAGTAGTGTCTTT
>JALRFB010000168.1 GCA_023256555.1 Sediminibacterium sp.
AAAATTATTGGAATAGGTGCTGTAGGCTTGACTCAATTTGTTTTATGGATTACATTAATCATCACTTTAACAAGCGCAGCTACTAGTTTTTTACCTGCAGATATTCAACACCAAGTAACTGCCTTACAGCAAAACAATGGTCAAATGGCAGCAGGTATGGCCAATGCAAGTGAATCAGCTAAACAGATTTATGCTATGCAACATACTTTTCAAACTGCTAATTGGCCTTTGATCATAAGTTGTTTTATATTTTATTTCTTGGGTGGCTATTTGTTTTACTCTGCACTTTTTGCAGCAGTGGGTAGTGTAGTCAACGAAGATCCTCAAGATGCACAAAGTTTATTATTCCCAGTAACCATGCCTTTAATCTTTTCTTATATTATTACGAATATGGTGACTCAAAATCCCAACACCCCAATTGCATTTTGGGCTAGTATCATTCCATTTAGTTCACCAATGGTAATGATGGCTAGAATTGCTTATGGCGTTCCAAGTGCAGTAAGTTATTGGGAATTGGCATTGAGTATGGGTATCTTAATTGTTGGATTTTTGTTTACTACTTGGCTAAGTGGTAAAATATACAGAACCGGTATTTTAATGTACGGTAAGAAACCAAGTTGGAAGCTCATGTTCCAATGGGCATTTAAAAAAAGTTAAAATAATAGATCATTCCACAGAATAGCACTTTTATAGTGCTATTCTTATATTCACCCCTGCCCTAGTATTGGTCATAGGTGGTGAAGAAGAGATATAAGGAGTGGCTTTTCTTTGATCAAAATAGAACTTCAAATTGATCTTACTATTTAAAACATAATCTACAGATGGCTGTAAAGTTAACTCTCTTTGACCACCGGTACCATATGCGTTAGTTTGGTCTAATCGACTATTACTATTGAATACATCTCTCAAAGAAATGTCTAATCTAAAAGTCAGGTCATTGGCTAATTTGTTATTATTCATGCCTGGAATATTGAAAGGCAATTTAAGACCACGTTGTCTATAACTTGTTCCAAAAACCCATTCTGTACTATTATTTTCACTTAATTGATAATCTACTAAACTCAATGCCAACATTCTACTTTTCTTGTATTCAAATCTCAAAGACCATTGTGTTAGGGTTGTTAAGTTTAACCCAATCAAAGGTTCCATTCGCTCTGCAATAGTAATATTGGGGATCAAGAAATACGGCATATAATTTCCACTCACAGTATCCAAGAAAGTGGGCACAGATCTACCATTTCTATTTTCTGCAGCATACAATAATGAACTTTGAAAACTATTCATAGATAAAGTACTATTGTATCCATGAGATAATGTGATATTGCTAAATAACTCAGATAAGAAAGGTACTTTAGTCAACCCATTATACAATAAAGACCAGTTTGGTTTTGGCAACATACCACTAAATGGATTTGATCTAATATTAGTACTAGATTGATTCAATAAATTTACTTTCTTAGGATCCTGCCCTGTATAGGCTGCAATAAATGAAGGTATTAAAACATCTTGCGCATATCTTCCATATCCTTTTGCATAATTACCTTCATTCGTAGGCAATCCATTCGATGCAGCTACTCTATTAGAAATAATGGTTCTATAATTTTGGAATAACTTAAATTGATCTGAAATTACATTTGGATCATGTTTGTCAAAGAAAGTATTTAATGCGATATAACTAATATTAAATCCACCCGCTGACAATGGATTGGAGTGTACTCTAGTTCCATCAAAATTAAAACTTGTATCCTTGAATAATTCAGAATATTCTTTGGTAAATGTTTTATCCAATCTAATATCAATCATCATAGATCGGATAGGTTCAATGAGTAATCTTGCAGATAATTTTTGATCAAAGCCTTGTCTAAACATCATATTAAATGCAGGATCTCTTGATAAATATCTTTTCTTTTCTTGTTGATTCAACCATGCTGAATCTGGTTGATAACCAATAGTGTACTCAATACCAGGAGCAAATCCATTCCAACCCTTGTCTATAAATTGAACACCATTCATGTAACCCGGCAATCTACTATTATAGTTTTCTGTATAATCCAAAGAACCTGTTTGCACCATGGTTAATAAAGACACTAATGACTTTACTGGACCAGGTACATTGTATAATTGATTGGCCTTTAAAACCCTTTGTGCAATTCTTTCCTGTCTTCTAGATTCTTTCCATTTCTTTAAAGCTTCTGCTCTTTCTTTACCAGTTTTATTTCCAATTGCCTCTTCTTTGGTGATTAAAATTTTGGTGCTAATTGGATTACTAGGAGCTGAGTTATATTTATTATCAGACAATGCTGATTTAATGAACTTAGATTTTTTATAAAAGTTGATGAAATTAAATTGCGCATTCAATTGTTGTGAGAAAGTATTTTCAATAGTATTACCCATACCCGTTGCTAATCTACTTGCACCCACCCAATTATAATTAGTAGTGATATTATAGCTAGATAAAATCCAATCTGTCAATGGAAACTTATTTGTAGGCAAATCGTACCTTAATGAAACTCTTTGATTGTACAATGTGTTTCTTCCCCCTTTCAATAGCATTCTCCATAAAGAATCTTTCTTTGCCTGAGTATCAATCTTACCATCTGGTTCGTCTATTCTTGAATTTAAATTGGCCGCAAAATCTACATTTAAAGACCTGGTCATTGGCCATCTCATATTGAATAACCTACTCATGGTAAAGTATTTATCAAAAGTAGTTTCGGCTTTATCTGTAGTGCCATCAAAACTATTAATTACTCTAGGTGTAAACTCACCCATTTGTCTATCAAAGACTGTTCTATAACTAATTAAACTTGGCGTTGGATTAAAGTTCACTTCCTTAATTAAGTTAAACCAAGGTGAAGCGTTTTTAAATAATTTATTAAAAGGTTGATAAGATTTTCCATTATTGTTATAAGTATATCCTATTGCGCCTCTTTGCTTTACCATCTTATTCATCTCAATCACCGGACTTGTCTGATTTAATTGAGAATAAGAATAACTCAAATCCACATTACTTATACTCAATAGGCCTGGTTTTTTACCTGGCAAGACCCTCACATTGGTAAAATTCAATGTTTTAATTGTTGTCTGATCTGCAGAT
>JALRFB010000169.1 GCA_023256555.1 Sediminibacterium sp.
CATCTGCCATTTTCAACACACGTTCTACTTCACCACCAAAGTCAGAGTGACCTGGAGTATCGATTACGTTAATCTTAACGTCTTTATAAGTTACTGAAGCATTCTTACTTAAAATAGTAATACCTCTTTCACGCTCCAATTCATTGCTATCCATGATCAATTCACCAGTCTCCTGGTTATCTCTGAATACCTTTGTAGCGTGTAAAATTTTGTCAACTAGGGTGGTTTTACCGTGGTCAACGTGCGCAATAATCGCAATGTTTCTTATTTCCATGTACTGTTTTGAGGCTGCAAAGGTACGCCGTTTATACTCCTAAAAAAAACAAAACAGATAAAAGGATAATTAAGATTTACACTCTGATATATATTTTATATTTATCTAATATATAACCCAATAACCAGCAAACCAACATAAAGCAAATAGCGAATGCTAAGGAAGCCCAATAATCAGGAAAATGACTAAATCCATTTTCATAAATCCATCTAAAAGTGGATTGATCTCCTACTTTGGTAATGTATAAAATAACGGCCAAAATCTCTGAAAATAGGTAAATAACGAGTGGATTTTTGCCAAAAACCTCGAAAAAGCTTGAAAATTGCAATTGTCTATTCATTTCAATTCTGTAAATAATAGTGCCTAAAATAACCATATCCAAACCTACGGTCAGCATTACAAAAGAGCTGGTCCAAAGCTTTTTATTAATGGGAAATTGATAATTCCACATAAAGCCAAGAAATATGAAGCCCGCACCCCACATTAATAATTCAGTTAGCCCTTCATAGGTTTTCCCTTTTTCTTGAATAAACTTACCAACCCTAAACCCAATTAATACATTAACAATAGCTGGCAAAGTGCTTAATAATCCCTCAGGATCAAAAGCTATTCCTTCTCCATGATACATATGAGATTCCCCTAATATTAATTTGTCTATTTCTATACCTGCATTACCTAACATGGTTAGTTCTTGACCTGGAACGCCAAAATGCATACTCAAGTACCAATACAATAATAAAAGTATGGCAGCAATAATCATTACCACCCTTTCATGCATAAAATGAGCTATCAAAGAAGCGAAGCCATAACATAAAGCAATTCTCTGTAATACACCAAGGATACGGGTTTCGCCAATAGGTCCAGTGAATGGAAACCAATACATTAGATAACCCAATAAAAAAATGAGTGCAGTTCTTTTAAGAATTTTAAATAAGACTGTAGCATTAGACAACTTTTCCCATTTAGGTAATACAAAACTCATTGCATTTCCTACCGCAAATAAGAAAGATGGAAAAACTAAATCTGTAGGAGTAAAGCCATGCCATGCTGCATGATTGAATGGTGCAAAAGTCATAGAACCATCTCCTGGTGTATTAACAATAATCATTAAACATATGGTCATACCCCTAAATACATCTAAAGACAAGAATCTTTGGTTATTCATAGCATCGTTTTGAAAGTTTAAGATACGAAAAAATATTTTTAATGAATTTTGAAATCGCTAGCTTTAGTATACAAATTCAATAGTATGAAATGGATTAAAGCTTTAGTTGGTATAGTTGCATTGTTGGCAGTGGTGTATTTTGTGGGGCCACATCCAGAAAAACCTGTTTTTGACTATAGTTTAAAAGAAATTCCTGATGGAGTAAATCTAGATAGTCTAGTTAAAGCAGTTGAATCAACACATCATATAAAGCCAAATAATGAAGCATCTATTGTTTGGGCAGATAGCAATCATCAACCAACCGAATATGCTATTGTTTATTTACATGGATTTAGTGCAAGTCAGATGGAAGGTGATCCTGTACACAGAAATATTGCAAAACAATTTCATTGCAATTTATACTTAGCAAGATTAGCAGAACATGGTATTGATACTACGGAAGATTTGCAAAATTTAACCGCAGAAAATTATTGGGAATCTGCTAAGCAAGCATACGCCATTGGTAAAAAATTAGGGAAAAAAGTAATCTTAATGAGTACTTCTACTGGTGGTACATTATCTCTGCAATTAGCAGCAGCATATCCTGAAATTGCAGGCCAAATCTTGTACTCTCCTAATATTGAAATATTTAATCCAACAGCTCCATTATTGAATGATCCATGGGGTTTGCAAATCGCTAGACTTGTGATGAAGGGTAATTATAATAATATTAAATATCAACACCCAGACTATCCTAAATATTGGAATACTCATTATAGACTAGAAGCTACTGTTGCATTGCAAAATTTATTAGAAGCAACAATGAATAAAGAAACTTTCTCAAAAGTACATCAACCTACTTTGGCATTATACTATTATAAAGACGAAGTCAATCAAGATCATGTTGTAAAAGTGAGTGCTACCCAAAAAATGATAGAGCAAATTGCAACACCTACTCATTTAAAATCAGCCATAGCTGTCCCCAATGCAGGCAATCATGTATTGGCTTCTCCATTAGTATCAAAAGATATTAATACTGTTGAGCAATTAACAGCAAATTTTATTGCTTCAAAAATTATCAAAAACTAGAGAGATTGAGCAATAGCTACCGCAATTTTAGAATCTGCAGTGCCATAATATAAAAACCAATTTTTCTTGAAGTAAACCAAGCCTTCGACAAAGCATACTTCATTTACTTCGCCCATTTTTTCATAAGGCTTATCCGGATGAATGAAATAACTATTTGTTCTATCTATTAATTTATATGGTTGAGCTGTATCAAACAATGCTTGACCAGCAGCATAAGTGTATATGGGCAAGTTAGGGTCGTTGTTATTGGCAGCATTGCTACTATTGTATATTAGCACAATACCTTTATCGGTATATAAAGCAAATGGACCAGGCTCTACTAACCTACTATCAAAATAGCCAGCTCTTGGATTTAATACAGCAACTAATTTTTGAGACTCTTTATTTTCAAGTGCTTCCCAGTGTAACAAATCTTCTGAATATGCCATATATAATTGCGTGTCGCCAAAATACATCCAATATTTTCCATTTATTTTTTTAGCAATCATCTGGTCGCCCTTTTGCTCCACCACCATTGCACCAGACTTTGACCAAGCATTCAAGTATTTTTCACTCTTCAATAAAGGC
>JALRFB010000016.1 GCA_023256555.1 Sediminibacterium sp.
TGAAGGTATAACCGAGTTCTTACCTATCTCAAGTACAGCGCATATGAAATTCGCGAACCCAATCTTGGGTATTGCAGATAGTCCATTTGTAGATCTATTTGAAATTGTGATTCAGTTTGCAGCCATTGCTTCTGTATTAGTAATTTACAGAAAACAATTTTTCAATTTTAGGCAGATCAGTTTTTATTTGAAATTAATAGTAGCAGTAATTCCTGCTTTAATCTTTGGTGCTGCATTGAAAAAATATATTGACGCTGCTTTGAATAATCTAACCACTATCGCAATCGTCATGGTTGCAGGTGGTATTATATTATTATTCATAGATAAATTATTTAAAGCAAATGAAACCGTTGCTTTATCAGAAGAAAAGGAACAATCTTATAAAACCTCTTTCATTATAGGTTGTTTTCAAGTATTATCTATTCTTTTTCCGGGCTTAAGTAGAAGTGCTGCAACAATTATTGGCGGAATGACACAAAAATTGACCAAGAAGGCTGCTGCAGAATTTTCTTTCTTTTTGGCTGTTCCAACCATGTTAGCCGCATCTGCGAAAAGCAGCTTAGACGTTTATCAAACTAATCCAGAAGTATTTGCAACGGACAATTTAATTACTTTACTCATTGGTGCTGTAGTAGCTTTTATAGTGGCTTTATTATCTGTTCAGTTTTTTATTAAAATTGTTCAAAAACAAGGTTTTGCATTATTTGGTTGGTATCGAATTATTCTAGGCACTTCTCTATTGGTTTTAATATATACTCACTTTATCTAGCTTTTTTTGTATTTTTAAATACAAACGATAAGCTATGCAAACTGCCTCAAAAAAAGTTGTTAATGGTTGGGCCATGTACGATTGGGCTAATAGTGTCTATAATTTGGTAATTACCTCTACCATCTTTCCGGCATATTACGAAGCAATTACTGGAGACGGAGACGATACCACTTTAATTGATAAAATAAAGATTGGCAATTTTGAATTTACCAATACTGCTTTATACAATTATGTTTTAGCCATTGCATTTGTAATTGTAGCGCTCATGTCTCCCATTTTATCATCTATTGCAGATTATAAAGGAAACAAAAAACAATTTCTGCGATTCTTTTGTACGATGGGTAGCTTGTCTTGCGCTTCCTTGTACTTTTTTGACGGCGATCATATCATTGGAGGTCTGATTTCTGTAATTATTGCATGTGTTGGTTTTTGGAGTAGTTTGGTTTTCTATAATTCCTACTTGCCCGAAATAGCTGCCCCAGAAGATAGAGACCGAATTAGCGCACGTGGATTTATGATGGGTTATATAGGTTCTGTATTATTACAAATCATTTGTTTTGTATTTGTATTAAAACCAGACTTATTCGGTATCACTGTTGGCAAAGCATCACAAATATCTTTTTTACTAGTAGGGATATGGTGGATTGGATTTGGTTGGTTTGCTATAGGAAGATTACCCAATGGTTTACATATAGCAAGTGGGAAAAAGAAAGAAAATATTTTCACTTCAGGTTATAAAGAATTGCATAAGGTTTGGAAACAATTAATTCATCTACCATTATTAAAAAGATTTTTAACTGCTTTCTTTTTTTACAATATGGGTGTTCAAACAGTCATGTTAGCAGCTACCTTGTATGGTAAAAGTGAACTAAATATTCCAACTACAAATTTGATCATTGCTATTTTAATTATTCAAATAGTAGCTATTCCTGGAGCACATTTGATGGCCAAACTTGCCACACAATGGGGTAATTTTAAAACATTGATGGTTGCAGTTTTGATCTGGATTGGTGGATGTATAATGGGTTATTTACTGCCTCGAAACGATGTTTATTTGTTTTATATTTTAGCCGTTGTTGTTGGATTTGTTATGGGAGGTATTCAATCAGTTAGTAGAAGTACCTATTCTAAATTAATGCCAGTGACTTATGATACTGCAAGTTTCTTTAGCTTTTTTGATGTAACTGAAAAAATTGCTATTGTTATAGGTATGTTTAGTTTTGGATTTATCAATGAATTAACTGGCTCACAAAGAAACTCTGTATTAGTATTAGCAAGCTTTTTTGTGATTGGTTTGGCTTTATTGTATAGAACGGCTCAATATCAGAAAAATGCAACTGCTTAGTATTCATACAGGTAATTTTAAGTTAGATGGCGGCGCCATGTTTGGAGTAGTGCCCAAACAAATTTGGAATAAACTAAACCCAGCAGATGAAAATAATTTATGCACTTGGGCATTAAGATGTTTATTGGTAATTGAAGGAGATCGTAAAATTCTGATAGATACAGGAATGGGTAATAAACAAGATGCAAAATTTATGGGACATTATCATCTAAGCAATACCCAGTCTTTAAAAGAATGTCTTAATAAATATTCGTTAGAAATGGATGATATTACGGATGTATTATTAACCCATTTACACTTTGACCATGTTGGCGGAGCAGTTGAACTAAAAGACAATCAACTAGTACTAAGTTTTCCTAATGCTACTTATTGGGTTAGTGAGCCCCAATGGGAAACTGCTCAACACCCCAATAAAAGAGAGAAAGCCTCATTTTTAAAAGAAAATATTGACCCTTTATTAGCAAGTGGCAAATTGAAAATTATTAGTTTACCTGCTTTTCAAAGTGACAACAATTTACAAACCATTCATTTTAGCAAATCCATCAGTTGTATAGTAGTTAATGGACATACAGAAGGAATGCTGCTACCTAAAATTCAATACAAAGACAAGTCGATTGTTTTCATGGCAGATTTATTACCCTCTACTGCACATATTCCTTTGCCTTATGTGATGGGTTATGATATGCAACCTTTGATTACTTTGAAAGAAAAGGAATTATTCTTACAAGAAGCATTGAGCAGTAATTATTATTTGTTTTTCGAACACGACCCAGTAAACGAAATCTGCCAAGTTGAAATGACTGAGAAAGGAATTAGAGCTAGTACTAGTTTAAGCTTATCGCAATTATTGAACTAATTCAATCAATGAATTCAATGGATGTCTAAGGTTTTCATAGCCTACCATATCTACTTTAATATTTCCTACAATAATAGGTGTTTGAATTCTCACAGGAATATGATTCTCGTCGTCTGTTACCCAAATAGTCATTTGCTCTCCCCCTTTGAACATAGTCCCTTTCACTAATAATGGCGCCAATTTGATGGCTTTAAATATTCCATACTGAGTAGTAATTTGCTCTCTACCCAAATATTTGAAATAGGATGGATATAATTCTTTATCCAAAAAGAAGTTTAAATATACTTTTTCATTTAGCTGAAGATTATCGTAATTGATATTACGAGCTGCATAAATAGCACTTATTACATCATAAGTGCAATCAGAGGTTGAATAAGTATTACCTAAAGTTAATGCGGTTCTTGCTTTTTGATTGAAGCTAATTAAATCGGTTTGGTGAAAACTTCCTTCATTAATTCTTCTAGTAAATTGATAAGGCAGTAAGGTTTTTATATCTACTATACTTTCATAAACATCTCTTACTTTAAAGATCCAATCATATTTACTATTTGACTTTCCTATTGCGGTAAATGTATAAGTATCTTTGCCTTCAAAATTGCTTAATTGTGTATTAAATTCTGCCTTGCCTGCATTCACGTAAATACCAATTACATTATAGTAAATACTATATTTTATTTTTTCACCATCTTTAAAAGATGTGTTAGGTTGTTTGCAAATATTATTATCTGCAGGTTTAAAGAGAGAAGTAAATAATATAAAAAGTTGTATCAATAACATGGGGATAGTTAAAATTATTGTTTTAATCTAAAACCTAGCAATAAAAAAGCTCCTATTATTGCAGGTAATAAAAAATTAACAGCCCATATTATAGTAGACAATGAAATTAACATTAAACTATTTTGATACCAAGGAGACAATAATAATAAAATAAGCTGCCCTCTAATTACCAATTCAGTTATACTAATCGTTGGAACAATACTTAAACTAAGAAACATTACCGCCAAAGCCACCCAAAGTATTAAATAAGGAATAGGGATATGAAGTATATGTGCTGCCCAGGTATATTGCATCAAGTATACACTATACCTTAAAAAAGACAAAGCCAATAATTTTCTTTTTATACCTGATTCGATTTGTAAAAAATTAAATGACTTCAAAATTCCAGAGAAAGTCACTTTATGAAAGTATATAATTAATGCAAAAACTAACAATAAAGGAGTTACCCATCTTAACCATGGTAAAAAGGGCGGATTGATATAAATAGCAATAGCACCCATAATAATTGTAACAATCATTTGTGCATAAGACGCCCATGCCATTCTACCAATTGCAATGATTTTATTCTCCGTATCTAACATCATTGTTCTTCCAACATATTCCCCAATTCTATTGGGTGTATAAAAAGCAAATGCCTGCCCAACAAAAACACTTTTTAGTGCAGTAGGAATACTAATCGATGTTTCCGAACTCAACACAATCTTCCATTTATAAGATTCAACTAAAAAATTCATCAACATTAAAAAAAATAAAATTACCCACTGATAAATCGCTATTTTTTGAAATTGAATTTTTATCTGAGCCCCATATTGTACAACATTTTCATTACTGCCTACCTCTCTGTAAATAGCTACGCTACATATAATAAATAAGAAAACTCCTACCCCTTTTTTGCCTATGGAAATAAGTCGATTCGTTGTTGTAGATAACATAGACTACAAAGTTCGGAAATTGCCATGATATATGTAACTTTATTGTCTATGCCAACTACACCCATTATTCTTGGAATTGATCCTGGTACACAAATTCTAGGGTATGCCTTACTGAAAGGAGGTACTCAACCAAGTCTTATTGAAATGGATGTTTTGAAACTTACCAAAGAAAAAGATATTTATGCAAGATTGCAGATGATTCATGCAAAAATCATGGAATTGATAGACAAATATCATCCTACAGAATTTGCCATTGAAGCGCCCTTTTTTGGTAAGAACATACAAAGTATGCTCAAACTGGGAAGGGCTCAAGGAGTAGCTATCGCAGCAGCCATGCATTATGAATTACCAGTTGCAGAATACGCACCGAAAAAAGTAAAACAAGCCATTACTGGTAATGGTAATGCAGACAAAGAAATGATTTGGAAAATGCTTGAGCGTATTTTTGATATCCAAAAACAACCTAAATATTTTGATGCAACTGACGCATTAGCCGTTGCATTATGTCATCATCAACAAACTAGAGGTCTTGTACTTCCTAAGAATAAGATTGTAAAAGGTAAAAAATCCGCAAAAAAAACGAATAGCTGGACTAGTTTTATTGCAAAAAATCCAGAAAGAGTTAAGGCAAAAAAATAAACTATATAGCACTAACTATAGTTGCTTGAATGGCCTGAAACTCTTCTTTTGTAAAACTCAATTTTGGGCTAGCAAAATCAATATCCTTTGCTTCATTGATAGGAATTAAATGTAAATGAGCATGAGGCACTTCCAAGCCCACAGTTAACATACTTACCCTATTACAATGAAAACTATTTTCAATCGCTTTAGCAATAGGTTGTGCAAACACTAACATCTCTGCTAAATAATTGGATGGCAAATCAAACACTTTATCAATTTCTATTTTAGGCACAATTAAAGTATGCCCTTTTTGTAAAGGGAAAATATCTAAAAAAGCATAAAACAAATCAGACTCCGCTATTTTATATGACGGAATTTCACCTGCTATGATTTTAGAAAAAATAGTCATATTAAACAGTGATATTGTCTACTTTAAATTTCATGGTACCATTTGGAGCTTGCACTTCTGCAATTTCACCTACCTTTTTCCCTAATAAACCTTTTCCTATTGGAGATGTAGCAGAAATTTTAGCAGCTTTTAAATCTGCTTCTTTCTCCCCTACTATTTGATAAGTAATGGTTTTATTGGTGGCCATATTGGTAATAGTCACTTTTGTTAAGATGGTTACTTTACTAGTATCAATGGTGCTTGTATCTACAATTTTTGCATTAGAAATAGTGGCCTCTAATTGTTTGATCTTAGCTTCCAACATTCCTTGAGCTTCTTTAGCAGAATCATATTCAGCATTTTCTTTTAAATCTCCTTTTTCTCTTGCCTCTGCAATTGCTTTGGATGCAGCAGGACGATCAACCGATTTAAGCTTATGAAGCTCTTCACGCATTTTATCAAATGTCTCCTGTGTTACGTATGCATTAATTTCACTCATATCCTTCTGTTTTGTCTATAAAAAAAATACAACGCCACATAGTTGTAGCGTTGCAGTGCACAAATATATAAAAAATAGCTTAAATGATACCTAATTTTTCAAGTACAACCTGGGCCATTCTGTGGTATGCTTCATGGCTATAACCAGCAATATGAGGGGTTACAATGAATTGGGGCAATGCCATAAGACTATCCAATAGAGCCTTCTCTGATGGACTATAGCTAGCCAAAAGCTCGTTCTCTAAAACGTCCAATCCGGCTGCTCTAATGGATTGATTTTGAAGCGCTTTTAACAAGGCAACCGTATCTGTCACCTGTCCCCTGCAAGTACTTAAAAAATAGGGCTGTTTTTTAAAGCCTTCAAAAAAAGATTCATTAGCAAAGTGATAAGTTTTTTCTGTCAAAGGCAAGTGTAAGCTTACCACATCAGCTTGTTCTTGTATTTCTTTAAGACTTGCCGCCCTTATATAATCTTTATCAAAATTTTTAGGTACAATATCCAATGCTAAAACTTGTACATCAAAACCAGCCAATACTTTTGCAAAAGCAGATCCAGTATTGCCAAAACCAATAATACCGATTGTTTTTCCAGTTAATTCATCTGCTCTATTTAAATCCCTGATCCATTCACCTTTTTGTATTTGTGCATACGCACTATGAATACGATTCATTAAACTCAATAATAAGCCCAAACTATGTTCTCCAACTGTTGTTCTATTTCCCTCTGGGCTTGAAACACATTGAATGTTTTTTTTCGCAGCATAGTCTGTATCTATTAATTCCATACCACTACCTAATCTTCCAATCCATTTTAATTGTACAGCATTGTCTAATAATGCTGCATCAATTTTTAATCTTGTAGTAACAATAATGCCTGTTGCATTTGCAATTTTTTCACTCAAGGCCTCATAACTGATTGCTGGTTCATATACACAATCATATCCTTTTCTAGATAGTGTATCTATTAAATAAGGATGTACAGGAGCTGTTATAATTACTTGCATACTCATTACAGATATTAAGGTTGATGCATTTTAAAAGTGAGTGCTGCATAATCTTCAAATGTTAAATTCTCGGCACGTTTAGTGAAAATTGGATCTTCTAATTGTGCAGAAGTAAAGTAAGGCTTCAAAGGATTACGCAACATTTTTCTTCTTTGCCCAAAAGCCATTTTCACAATATGATAAAAACTTTTTTCAGAAGCCATTGCAGGAAAATGCTCTTTTCTCTTGAACATAATTACACCACTATCTACTTTTGGTGGAGGATTAAACGCTGCAGGAGGTACATCAAATAAATAAGTCACTTCATAAAAAGCTTGAGCTAAAACACTTAATATACCATATGCTTTTGAGTGAGGTTTTGCTGCAATTCTTTCTGCTACTTCTTTTTGAAACATTCCCACCATCATTGGCACTTGCGATTTCCAATCCAACACCTTAAACACAATTTGAGTAGAGATATTATAGGGAAAATTCCCTACAAGTACAAAGCTGTCTTCAAATGGGATAGCTGTCTCTAAAAAATCTTCATTGATTAATTTACCAGCTAAGTCAGGATAGGCATGTAACAAGTATTGTACTTTTTCTGTATCTAACTCGATTGCCTTATAAGCCTTTATAGGGATTTTGTATATAAACTCTGTTAAAGCACCTGCTCCAGGACCCACTTCTACCAATTGATCAATAGGTTGCTCCAGCAATACTGCGCGTATTTTTTCGCAAACGGTCTTATCTATCAAAAAATGTTGACCGAGGGACTTTTTAAGGGTGTATTGCATGTAGCAAAGTTAGGTTTTTGTGCGTACTTTTACAGCCTAATCAATAGGATATGAACACGGAGATCAGAAAACCCATCATTGGCTTTACAAGTGGAGACTTAAATGGTATTGGATTGGAATTAATCATAAAATCCCTTTCTGATAGCAGAATCCTTGATTTCATGATTCCTGTAGTTTTTGCCAACAATAAATCCCTCAATTTTTACAGAAAGGGCTTGCCTGAATTTAATTTAAGTTTTACAGTATTAAACGATTTATCTAAACTTAATCCAAAACAAGTCAATGTTTTAAATTGTTGGGAAGAAGAAGTTGAAATTACTCCTGGTGAATTAACAGCTACTGGAGGTAAGTATGCATTGATCTCTTTAGAGAAAGCAGTGGAAGCCTTACAGCATAAAACAATTGACGGCATTGTGACTGCCCCTATTCATAAAAAAAATATTCAATCAGAAGCATTTAATTTTAGTGGACATACTCCCTACTTGCAACATGCATTTGGTAATACAGAAAATTTGATGCTTTTAGTTGCCGATAATTTAAAAATGGCATTAGTCACCGAACATCTAACTATTAGCGATGTTGCAAAACATATCACTAAAGATAAAATCAAACAGAAATTAGCCATTTTAAACGCCAGCTTGCAAAAAGATTTTGGCATCGATAAACCTCGTATTGCTGTATTAGCGTTAAACCCACATGCAGGTGATGAAGGATTAATTGGCAAAGAAGAAATAGAGATTATTCAGCCTGCTATTAAAGAATCTAAACAACAAATGTTGGTCTTTGGACCTTATTCTGCTGATGCATTTTTTGCTAGAGGTGCTCATGAAAAATTTGATGGCGTATTAGCGATGTACCATGATCAAGGCTTGATTCCATTTAAGTCTTTAGCATTTGGCGAAGGTGTTAATTTTACAGCAGGTCTTCCAATTGTGCGTACTAGTCCAGACCATGGTACTGCATTTGACATTGCAGGAAGAAATAAAGCAGATGCAAGTTCATTTACTGCTAGCATTTTTGAATGTGTTAGAATCATTCATGCTAGACAGGGCTATCATGACATGCGATTGAACCCATTAAAGAAAATAAGTGCTAGAATGTTTGCAGGTGCTATAGATGAAAGATTGGAAGAAGCTTAATCTTTCTTACAATCCTTAATTATTTGATGAATGATATTGGCGCCCCAATGTGGTATGATAAAACTTGAATTGGTTTTAGATTGTGCTGTAAATTTTTCAGCTGCAATTATAGCCATAGCATAGGCATTAGAACAACCCCCTCCTAATAATACAGGCATATTGTATTGCAAATTAGCTTCTAGTGTATAAACCCTCGGATTGTCTTTATTCAATTTTTTGGCTAAGACTAATGGAGATTTTATTTTGCTTTCAAATCTCAACCACCTAGTATAGGGGCTTACAGACATTTTTGCTGTATAGGCTAAGCTTTCTACACAAAGTACTTCATCATTTAGTTGAATCTTTTTGGCCTTTTCAATTAGTATTATTGATTGATTTGCCAATTCATCTGCATTACCCATTTTCAGCATACTCATTCTACTTTTAACCAAAGACATATAATAATAAGGAAGCCATTCAGCTGGGTAATTTTTTGCTACAGGATCTAGTAAAAAATAAACAGCTTGATATTCTTTCGCAGTAGAAGCAGCATCAAATGCCTTTACTGCTGCGTTCATATCTGACATAAATTGAACAGATTGTGCATACAAACTTGAACTAAGCAAATAAAAACAGATTAAAATAACTAGTCTCATTTGCTACTAAAATTAGGGTATTCTACTTAAAAGCTAGCATTGGACAAGCCTTTGTTAATGGTATACTTTGAGTAAGTAATTTCAATAGTTCCTTTTTTATTCTTTTTTGCTTGCTCTTTACTTACTGGAGCTTCATCACCAAATTCTAAAGTAATACCATTTGGAAGTTTATAATCCTTAGTATTGAAACCAAAAATTATTTTAGAAGGCAGGCCGAAAGCAGCATAATCACCATATTCCATCGTAATTTCAAAACTGCCATTTTCTTTAGTAGTGGTGAAAGTCTTATATACCAGTGATTCTACAGGGTCAATCCAAAGCGTTGATATCACCCACTCTAAACGATCATCTGTGGGTACCAATTTATACACTTCTAATGTTTTGCCCTTATACAATTGTTTTCCGGAAGCAATCGCAATATATTGATCTGTATTCAATAAAGAATTCATGGTAATAGAAACTCCCCCCTTTGGTAACAAAGATATTCCTCCATCTTTTTTCACCTTAATCAAATTAGGTTTCTTATAAAACACTTTTACTTTACCTAAAGATGCTTTAATAAAAGATACATCTGTTTTCATTACACCCTCAGCCACATAATCATTGACTAATGCCAGCTTCTGTCTTACTTTCTCAACTACAGTGCTGTTTTGAGCTGCTAAAGTTAATTGCAAGAACAAAAGAATACCTAGTATAAAAATTGATTTATTTTTCATGAACTTAACTTAAAATATCTTTCTTTTTAATAATCCAAATACTAGCCCCAACAAATAATACAATATGAATACCCAGCACCATTAAAGATGTTTTAATCTTTTGAATATTTAAAATAC
>JALRFB010000170.1 GCA_023256555.1 Sediminibacterium sp.
AAAACCAAGTGTTGCTGATAAAACTAAAGGGCAACATAAAAATGTAGGTTTATTTACCTTATATCAAGACACTGCAACAGGATCGGTTCAAATGTATATTCGTAAAGATCAATTAGGTAAAGAATTTATTTACCAAAGTTTTTCTATTAGCGGACCCACTACCTTGTTCTTAAATCAAAGTATGCACCGTGCTAATTTGGTATTTAAGATTAAAAAAGCATACGACAAATTAGAATTTGCCATTGTTAATACTGCATTGTATTATGATAAAAATAATCCAATCAGTAAAACTGCTGAAGTGGACAAACCTGAAGCTATTTTCTTTTCAGATAAATTTACCATTGAAGATTCATTGGGATACTTAATTAGTGCAGATGGTTTATTCTTGAGTGAAAAACTAGATGCTGTTAAACCAAACATGCCTCCTGGACCAATGTCTTCAATGATCTTTAACTTGGGAATGTTGAATACAAGTAAATCAAAATATGCTCAATTAAGATCTTTCCCAGACAATACTGACGTGGTGGTAGATTTGTCTTATGATAATCCAAATATCTTGGCGAGTGGAGGTGCAGATATTGCAGACCCTCGTTATGTTAGAGTAAGAATGCAACATAGTTTTATCGCAATGCCTAAAAATGATTTTGTTGCTAGAAAAGATGATCCAAGAATTGGTTATTTCATGGAAGAAGTAAACGATCAAACTAGCATTAGCCCAACTCCATACAAAGACATGATTCACAGATGGCATTTGGTAAAAAAAGATCCAAGTGCTGCTATCAGTGATCCTGTAGAACCATTGGTTTATTGGATTGAAAATACTACCCCTCTGGAATATAGACAAGCTATTTATGATGCAGGTATGAGATGGAATGAAGCGTTTGAAAAAGCTGGTTTCTCAAATGCAGTTCAAATGAAAATCATGCCAGATACCGCAACTTGGGATCCAGCAGATATTCATTACAATGTTATTAGATGGGTAGCTTCTTCACAACCATCTTATGGAGCTATTGGACCTAGCTTTGTGAATCCAAGAACTGGTCAAATTTTAGGTACTGATATTACAGTTGAATGGTTTTCTGGTAGTGCCACTCCAATTAATGATGAATTATTCAATGGAGCATCAAATCTAAATCAAGACTTACAAATCCCACATTTAAATACAAAGGATTATTGTACGCTTGCAAACGAATTAAAAGCACAATATACTGCTGGTTTGACTGCTTTAGAATTAAACGGTGCTGGAGAAAAAGAGATTAAAGAAATGCACAAGCAATTCTTAAACTATTTGATCATGCACGAAATGGGACATACATTAGGATTGAATCATAATATGAAGAGTAGCCAAATGTTATCTCCAGCTGAAGTGAATAACACAGCAATTACACATAAGATTGGTTTAATGGGTTCAGTAATGGACTACCCTGCTATCAATATTGCATTAGACAAATCTAAGCAAGGTGACTATTATACAACAAAAGCCGGACCATATGATTTATGGGCTATAGAATATGGCTACACACCATTTAAACCTGAAGAAGAAGAAGCAGGCTTAGCAAAAATTGCATCAAGAAGTACTGATCCAAAATTAGCTTTCGGTAATGATGGTGATGATATGAGAGCTGCTGGTTCTGGTATTGATCCAAGAGTGAATGTTAATGATTTCACTAACGACGCTATTGGTTACGCAGAAGAACGCTTTAAGATTGTAAATAACTTAATGGGCAAATTAGTTGCTAAATATTCTAAGCCAGGAAGATCATATGCAGAATTGAGAGCTAGATATGGAAGTTTATTGACTCAAAGAAGAAATATGATTGCAGCAGCAAGTAGATATATTGGTGGAGTTTATGTAGACAGATCTTTCCCTGAACAAAAATCTACAACAAAACCATATACCCCAGTACCTTTAGCAATTCAAAAGAAAGCGATGAATACCATTGGGAAATATGTATTTGCTCCAAATGCTTTTGATGCAGATGCACAAGTTTTCCCTTATTTACAAATTCAAAGAAGAGGATTTAATCAAGGTAGAGGGGAAGATTTTAAAGCAACTGCTAATTTAAATGCACTATCTGCTACTGCATTAGAACAAATCTTACATCCAAATACTTTACAAAGAATTACCAACACTAGATTATATGGTAATGAATATAGTGTTGCGGATGTAATGAACGATTTAGTAAAACAAATCTTTGATGCAGATATTAATGGGAATGTAAATGTTTACAGACAATATTTACAAGCGAGTTTTGTAAAAGGTGCTGGACAATTAGTTGCAGATAACTCACCTTTAGATAATGTTTCTAAAGCTGCGACTTACTATACTTTAAAGAAATTACGTACTAAACTTGCAAATGCAGTTAGTACCAATGAAGAAACCAAAGCACACAGAGCTGCTTTAGTTTTCTCAATTGATAAATCTTTGAAAGTAGATTAATTCAGTTAGATTAATATTACAAAAAAGCCCGCTCTAAATAGAGTGGGCTTTTTTATTGAAGTGGAGTCGTTAGGAGTACGTTGCTTTGGCACCATAATTTCCCCTAAAAGTCAATTATATCAATATTCTCGGCTTTAATTCAAGAGCTGAATTACCCATTCAAAATAGACAAAGGGTGCAAATAATCTCACCAAATCAGCCTTTTTTCTATTTTTTATCTATATAAAGGTAGGAAAATTTCTAATAATTTAATTGTCCGCTCCTTAGCTTCGCTTCGTCGCTGCAGGGTGTTAAAATGGAAATTAGAGCCTTGTTATGGCTATTTTAAAATGCATTTAAATTGGGTATATAAATTCATACCATTTGCACCAATAGGTTAAAATTGCCAGACAATAAATAGGGTTTCAATTTCTGCTGCGTTGGTTTCGCACCGATGCTTACGCTCGGTGCTTCAGGTGGAACCTCATACACCCAAAAATATCCCACCTTATTTAGCAAAAAGTACGGGGCTGTAAAACCAATATAATACCTTTCAAAAAATCGGTACCATTTTTAAAGAAAATTCAAAGCCCTTGTTATATTGGATTGCAATACAGAACGTCTAATTCAATATTTTTTGAATAATTAAT
>JALRFB010000171.1 GCA_023256555.1 Sediminibacterium sp.
CATACAAAAAATTTAAATAACAATACATTTATTGTAAATGGATTTGCACCTATTAAAGCAGATCCAAATTATGTAGGTAAATCAAAAAATAATGTTGTTTTTGATCCTAAAAAAGGAACAAGGTTTTCTACACAAATTAAAATTCAAACCACTACAGGTAAAATTTCCCAAACAGATAGCACGCTTAGTTTAGCGGATGCAACAGAAGCTACTATTTATGTTTCAATGGCTACTAGTTTTAACGGGTTTGATAAAAATCCTGCAACGAATGGTGTGAATAATGTAGCTATATCAACTACTCAATTAAATCAGGCTCAACAAAAAGGTTGGACAGAAATTAAAAAGCGTCATGTAACCGATTATCAAAAATTCTTTAAACGTGTTGAATTAAAGATTGCCAATAAAGAATTGGCGGATATTCCAACAGACCAACGTTTAAAGCGATATGCAGAAGGTGCGGTAGATCCTTATTTAGAGACCTTGTATTTTCAATATGGTAGATACTTATTAATCTCAAGTTCTCGTACAAACGGCGTCCCTGCTAATTTGCAGGGCTTATGGAATCCTTATATTCAACCACCGTGGTCCAGTAATTACACCATGAATATTAATGCTGAAGAAAATTATTGGTTGGCAGAGAATACCAATCTTTCTGAAATGCATCAACCTTTTTTGCAGTTCATTAATAATTTGTCAACCACTGGGAAAATCACCGCAAAGACATTTTATAATTTACCTGGTTGGGTAGTGCATCACAATTCAGATATATGGGCTATGTCCAATCCAGTAGGTGATTTTGGAAAAGGCGATCCGGTTTGGGCTAACTGGCCAATGGGAGGTGCATGGTCTTCTGCTCATTTATGGGAACACTATTTGTATACACAGGATAAAACCTTCTTAGAACAAAAAGCATATCCTTTAATGAAAGGTGCGGCAGAATTTTGTTTAGGATTCTTGGTGCCCGATAGCGCAGGAAGATTAATAACTTCACCTTCTACATCTCCAGAAAATAATTTTAAAACACCCACAGGATATATAGGTTCTACAATGTATGGCGGTACTGCTGATATGGCAATGATTAGAGAATTGTTTTTAGATATACTTTCTGCACAACAAGTTTTGAAAAACGATAATGAGTTTGCCACAAAAATAAGTAATGCACTAAATAATTTATTGCCTTATCAAGTAAGTAAAAAAGGGCATTTGCAAGAATGGTATTACGATTGGGAAGATGCAGATCCAAAGCATCGTCATCAAAGTCATTTATATGGTTTGTATCCAGGCAATCATATTACTTTAGATAAAACACCAGCGCTTGCTGCAGCTGCTAAAAAAACTTTAGAGGTTAAAGGCGACGAAACAACAGGATGGTCAAAGGGCTGGAGAATAAATTTATGGGCAAGATTAAAAGATGGTGATAGAGCTTATAAAATGTACCGCGAGTTATTAAAATTCGTTCCTCCAGACGAGACCAAAGAAAATTACAAAAACGCAGGAGGTACTTATCCAAATTTATTAGATGCTCATCCACCATTTCAGATTGATGGAAATTTCGGAGGCGCAGCAGCAGTAGCAGAAATGTTGGTGCAATCTAATGGTGAAGTCATAGAATTATTACCAGCATTACCAAAAGCTTGGCTTAGTGGTGAAGTGAGAGGTTTAAAAGCAAGAGGTAATTATGAAATCAATATGAGCTGGAATGCAGGACAAGTAACTAATTTAGTGATCAAATCACTTAATCCATCTGCAAAAGTATTTTATAATGGTAAATTACAAACTGTTAAGACTAGTAAGTAATATGGCTCTTTTCTTATTAGGCATTAACCACTGTAAATAATCAAGCATATCATTCTCTGCAATGGCAACACATCCGGAAGTGGGTGTATATTTTTCATCTGCTAAATGAAAAAAGATCGCACTACCTTTTCCTTTTACTACTGGTTGAGTATTGTATTCAATTACCATACAATATTTATAATCGATACTTTTTAAAAGTAAGTGCTCAAAACTTTTTGCATTAGTATTACCTCTTACATAGGTATTATAATCTTCAGCATTAGGATCATCAATCCATTTATCTTCGGTAGTACTTTGTGTATAATGAATAGAAGTTGGTGCAAGTTCTTCATAACCAAATAATCTACCTAATTCAAAAATACCGGATGGGCTTTTTCCATCACCTTCTACTTTCTCATTGATAGCTGCCATACCATTTCTACCAATACTAGCTTTGATCGCTTTCAATTTTACTTTCCAAGTTCCTTTCACTTTTTCTAAGCCTATTAGGGTTGCCTGATTGTCTTTTGGGTTTTGATTATACACCACTATTAATTGATCTACTTTTTTAGATGCAGGGTTTGATTCTGCTATTTTTATAGCAATATCTTCATCACTTTGTGCAATAGCTAATTGTCCAATAACACAAATCAATAGAATAAGTATAACTTTTTTCAAGAGCTTTATTTGAGTATTTAAAATTAGGCATATCTTTGCATTACCCCAAAAGCGCTATTATTAATTTAAACTTCTGTTTATGAAGAAGCGCATTTTACTTTTGGTAGTTTTACTTTCATTTTTATTTGTTGATACTCAGGCACAATCATGGATTGTAAAAGATAGTATTTTAGTATTTCCCGATGGATTTGCTTCTTGGTTGAAAAGACATAATGGTGGAATTGACTTGGCTAATCCTGGTCAAGGAAATAGCAATGGCCCTCAAGGCAGTATTTCTACAAATCAAGGAGTAGATCTTTTTGATTTCAATAAAGATGGATTACCGGATTTAACTTTTCAGTTATTCCCATCTAATAATACAACCAGGGAATATCTTAAAGGAATTTTTATTCAAAACGCAAATGGAAAATTTGTTTTAGATACAAATTATGTAATTAAAGCAAAGGGAGATATGTGGTTAGGAGGATTTGGAGATTTTAATGGAGATGGCTTGAATGATTATCATTATATCATTCAAAATTATCATGGCGCCGATAGCAATAGAAAATACAGTCCAGAAATGACTAATGACAATTGGCCTGAAAAAGTATTTATAAATAATGGTAAAGGTTTTGA
>JALRFB010000172.1 GCA_023256555.1 Sediminibacterium sp.
CTTGGCCATGAAATAGCAGCCAAAATGAAATTAGCAGCAATGGGTAAGTCGAATGAAATTTAATGCTTAGAATTTTCTTTTTTCCAATAATAGTTGAATAGCTACTTTGTCAATTGGTAGCGTCATATCCTCTACCTTTAATTCGCTAAGTGAGATCCATCTTAAATGCTCTGCAGTTTTAGTTTTATCTGAAACTTGTTCAGGAAGAAAATCAAATGCTTGTGTTTTGGCTATGATCTCATCAGTATTGTCTGCGTGCACATAATAGTAAATTGAAATAATTTGATCTACATTATTAAAAGCAGAAATTTGAAAAAAATCGGTAGTGTAAAAATGTTCTCCAACAGTTACGACAAGATTCGCTTCTTCCAAAAATTCTCTTGCTAATCCATCTCTAGTGCCTTCCCCAATTTCCAATCCACCTCCTGGTAATTTTGTAATATAAGCACCTCTTATAAATTCATCACTCACTAATAATCGATCATTCTTATCAATTAATAATCCATATACTCTTACATTGAATAGTGCCATGTACAATTTATTTTAAATGAATAGATCCTTTAAAAACAAATGTACCAGGTCCCATTAGCCAAATATTATTAAAATGTCCTCCACCTTTGTGATTCAATTTTACTGCTAATTTGCCGCCAAGTGTTTCAATTTGAATAGTATGTTCTCCTTCTTTATGTAAGCATGCAATTAATGCAGCAGCAGTTACACCTGTGCCACAACTATAGGTTTCATTTTCTACACCTCTTTCGTAAGTTCTAACAAATAAACCTTCTGCGCCTTGTTCAACAAAGTTCACATTAATGCCTTCTTTATTGAATCTATCATTATAACGAATGTTTTTACCCTCTGTAAATACATCCACCGATTGAATGTCTTTTACTTGCTTTATATAATGTGGAGATCCTGTATTGGTTACATGAAAATCATTTCCATGTTCTACTGCATTCACTTCTGACATTTTTAAATGTACCCAACCTTTATGATCAATAGTGGCTTCATGTGGCCCATCTACTGCAATAAAATGATAATGCTCTTTTATAATGCCATTATCTTGTGCAAATTGCACTAAACATCTACCACCATTACCGCACATACTGCCTTCATTGCCATCTGCATTGTAATAAGTCATAGAAAAATCAAATCCTTCCTTGTGGCCTAATAACATAAGCCCATCTGCTCCAATCCCTTTTTTTCGGTCACAGATAAATGCAATTTGTTCAGTAGTTAGCGCAATATTATTTTGTCTATTATCAATGATAACAAAATCATTGCCGGTTCCTTGGTATTTTGAAAAAACGATATCCATTTTATTAATTTAAATACTTGCTAAAATACTTAATGACTTTTGAATCATATGGTCTACTGCTTTTGCAGGATCTTTACTAAATTCTTTTTTCACTCTATTGGCAACTATTACATTGATACTTAAACACTGATGCCCCAATGCATTGCACATTCCATAGATCGCACTTGTTTCCATTTCAAAATTAGCAATATGGTGATTGCCATATCTAAAACTAGTCATTTGGTCCACTAAATTAGGCATGCTTAAAGGCAATCTCAGTATTCTGCCTTGCGGTCCGTAAAATCCAGGGCAGGTTACAGTGATGCCATGACTATATCCTTCAGTAAAATGTTTTAATAAACTTGCACTGGCACTAGAAATGTATGGTTGCACATGATGATTTACAATATTAGTGTGTTGTTCAAAAGCACTTAATATAGCTTGTTCTTCTTCATTGTTCTGAATCTTATAAAAATGCATCAGATTATCAATGCCTAAACCATGTGTTCCTGCTACCAATTGATCAACTCCCACTTCTCCTTGCAAAGAACCACATGTGCCCATGCGAACTATATTTACTGATTTCTTTTCTGACTTAATTAATCTAGAGTCAAAATCGATATTCACTAGAGCATCTACTTCATTTAAAGCAATATCAATATTATCTGGACCAATACCTGTACTTAATACTGAAATTCTTTTATTACCAATATAACCGGTATGGGTGATAAACTCTCTATGAGACAATTGATGTTCTATCTTATCAAAGTATTTACTTACATGAGCAACTCTTTCAGGATCTCCCACAGTGATAATAGTGTCAGCTATTTCTTCCGGACGCAGATTAAGGTGATAAATGGCACCTCTTTCGTTAATAATCATTTCTGAAGCTCCAATGGGTTGCATTTTCTCTGTTTTTGTACTACAAATGTCGTTTAAATCGTAATAGCTGTAAAATTCTTTTATAATTAAGTTCTTTGTGTTATTTTCGCGTCCCGAAAGGGTCCTGTGGCCGAGTGGCTAGGCAGAGCTCTGCAAAAGCTTCTACAGCGGTTCGAATCCGCTCGGGACCTCGATACAAAGCCTGTCACGAAAGTGACGGGTTTTTTGTTTTGAGGATGTGTCGAAAGCTCGCTTTCGTAAACAGACGAAAAGCAAAAAACACAAGCGAATGCGAAGCATTTGCTTGAAAGGCTTTGGGTTTACCGAGACAAGAGTGGAAGACATTGCGAAGCAATGGCAATCCAAACTTGGCTTTGGGTAAAGCGAGTATTTATATTTATTTTCGCCCTATGAAACATTCTCAAACCATTGGCATCCTTCTAACATTATTCCTTCTTTTTTTAACCACTCAACCACTAGTGATCATCGAAAGTCGTCATTGGGTGATTACAGGTTGGAAAGTAGCGGGTACAAATTTTGGACAGCCAGGTAAGTTTATGTTATACATGGGTGTGATGAATATTGTTTTATTCGCTTTGCCATTCATCACTGCAAAAAGATTTAATATGGCATTTGCTATTTTAAATTTTGCATGGGCCATTAGAAATTTTATTGTCTTATCTGCATGCTCCATGGGAGAGTGTCCTACCAAACAATGGACATTATATGCATGTATCGTTGTAAGTTTTGCAATTCTTATAATGACTTTCTTGCCAAAGATAGATGTCAATAAAAAATAAATGAGTCCCCAAAGGAGACTCATTTAAAAAAGGTAAGACCTTATTTGTTTTTAAGCAATTTTTTTCAGCGCTTCGGCAATAAT
>JALRFB010000173.1 GCA_023256555.1 Sediminibacterium sp.
GCCGATTTGGCGTATACTTTGGATGGAGGTGAATTAGGCTGTTTCGAAATGGAAACTTTTAGTGCCAATGCTTTAACCCTTTATATTGATGGAGTCATTGCACATCCAGGTGCAGCCATAGGAGTGATGCAAAATGCCATTAAAATTGCAGCAGCGATTATTGATGCACTACCTACAAATGAATTATCACCAGAATCTACTGAAGGAAAATTAGGTTTTGTTCATCCTAATCATATTAGTGGCGGTGCTGAACATGCATGCATAGAATTTTTAGTGAGAGATTTTGATACCCACCAACTCGAGATGCATGCTCAAAGAGTATTGAGTATTGCGAATGAAGTGATTGCTAAAAATCCGGCATTCAATAAATCATCTGTTCGAATGGAAGTGAAAGAGCAGTATAGAAATATGAAAGAAATAATTGATCAACATCCTTCTATTGTAGAAAGGGCTTTAGCAGCATATAAAAAAGCAGGCATTGATCCGATTGTGGAACCTATCAGAGGAGGAACAGATGGCAGTAGGATGAGCTTTATGGGATTACCCACTCCGAATATTTTTACAGGAATGCAAGCTATCCATAGCAAGCATGAATGGATAGGGGTGGAGGATATGGAGAAGGCAGTAGAAGTATTGGTGAATTTGGTAGAAATAAATTAACTTTAAACATAAATTAGAAACTATGTTGTTTTTATTACAAGCAGTGGAGAGTAAAATATCTTTATTTAGTTTATTACAGAAAGGTGGATGGATCATGTATCCTTTATATGGGTTATTAGTGATCGCCATTTTTGTTTTTATAGAAAGATTCTTAGCGATTAAAAAAGCGGGTACAATCGATCCTCAATTTATGTTGATTATTAGAGATCATATTATTGGCGGAAATATTGCTGCTGCAAAATCATTGGCAAAAAGCACAGCTAACCCTGTTGCTAAAATGATAGAAAAAGGCATTATGCGTATTGGCAAACCTTTGGATGCGATTGAAAAAAGCATGGAGAATGTAGGTAAGTTAGAAATGTATAGCATGGAGCGTAATTTGAATATTTTATCTCTAGTAGCAGGTATTGCTCCAATGTTTGGCTTTTTAGGAACCATTGTGGGTATGGTGCAATTGTTTTATGGTATTGCATCAACTGGTGAGTATACTTTAAATACCATTGCGGGAGGTATATATACGAAAATGATCACTTCTGCTACAGGTTTAATTATTGGTTTGATTGCATATGTTGGGCATAATTTTTTATCGACTCAAATTGATAAGACTGCCAATAAAATGGAAACTGCAAGTGCCGATTTCTTAGATATTTTACAAGAACCAACTCAAGCTTAAGATGAATTTAAGAAATAGACTTAGACATCAACCTGAAGTGCATACTGGTGCATTAAATGATATCTTATTCATATTATTATTGTTTTTCTTAATTGTGTCAACTTTGGCCAATCCCAATGTGATCAAAGTATCTAATCCAAAATCTTCAAGTGATACCAAGGCAAAACAAACTGTGGTTGTAACCATCGATAAAGATCAACAACTTTTTATTGGTTCAACTCCGGTTCTAATAGATTCATTGTCTAGCCAATTAAAAACCTTCTTATCTAAAGAAACAGATAAGCCATCTGTAGTGATTAACGGAGATAGTGTAGCGAATTTAGGTGTGACTATTCAGGTAATGCAAATTATTAAGCAGCTCGGTGCAACGCCTGTAGTGGCAGTGGATCCTTCTCATTAAGACTCCCTAATTCTTTTGAATTGGCTTAGTTTTTCAAGCTGGCTCTGACCATCCTGTCCTTGCCATACATGTCTTGTTTTAATTCTGCTGTATAGCCCATTTCATCCAATAGTTTTAATACAGCCTGTCCTTGATCATAATGTATCTCAAAAAATAACTGACCATTTTTATGGAGCGCTTGTTTTCCTAATTGTGCGATTTTAGAATAGAACTGTAAAGGAAAATGATCTGAAACAAATAAAGCCATAGCTGGTTCAAAATAAATAACCTGCTCTTGCATAGATGCTTTTTCTCTATTAGGGATATAGGGTGGGTTGCTTACTATAATATCAAACTTGTCTTCTAATTGTTTGGTCTGCAAAATATCTTGTTCAATAAAATGGATAGTAGTTGTATGTGTTGCTGCATTTTGTTTAGCTACTTCAATGGCTTTGCTACTAACATCAATTGTACTAATATTTGCATTGGGCAATGCTAATTTTAATGCGATGGGTATACACCCAGAACCAGTACCAATATCTACAATGGACAATGGTTTGTTGATAATCTCGGCATAAGATATCACCCACTCAACTAGTTCTTCAGTTTCTGGTCTTGGTATTAATACATGTTCATTCACAAAATAAGCTTTACCCATGAACCATGCTTTTTGAATAATATATTGAATGGGTTTCCCAGTAAGTAGTTCTTGTGTATAGTTTTCTAATTGTATTAATTGAGCTTCTTCAATTGCATCATTTTTATGTATGTTTTGATGCAATGCATCCCATCCAGTTACCTCTTCGATTAACATATTGACAATGCTATTTAACTCTAACGCATCGTATATGCTGGTTAATTGGTGTTTAATTGCTTGTTTTGTATCTTGCAAACTCATACTGCAATGTTACAACAATGGATCCATTTTACTACAATACTATCGAACAACCAGCCATGGCTGAGTTTAAAGACAGGGGTAGTAAATTTATTGCGTATAGTTTTCCTGTAAATAGTATTGATCAAGCTAAAAAGCATTTGACTGCCTTGAAAAAAGAACATCCCAAAGCAGTGCATCATTGTTTGGCGTATAGAATGGGTGTTGATGGATCTACTTTTAGAGTAAGTGATGATGGCGAGCCTTCTGGTTCTGCTGGAAGACCCATTCTTGGTCAAATTGATAGCAAGCAATTAACCAATATCTTAGTGGT
>JALRFB010000174.1 GCA_023256555.1 Sediminibacterium sp.
ATCACAGATGATAAGTTCTTAGAGAAAGGAAACAAGTTTTTGATTTTAGAAGATGCAGCAGAAAAAGGCAAGTATTATACTTTGGATGAATACAAGACTGCTACAGAAGCTACTCAGAAAAACAAAGAAAGCAAGCATGTATTATTGTATACTACCAATCCAGTAGGTCAGGACGCATTTATTCAAGCAGCAGTTGCTAAGGGCTATAAAGTAATTAGTTTAGAGACCATGGTGGATGCGGCTTTTATTAATAATGTAGAAATGAAATGGGAGGGTGTGCAGTTCGTGCGTGTGGATGCAGATGTAGTAGATAATTTAATTGATAAGCAAGAAAATATCGAATCTGTTTTAAGCAAAGACGAAGTAGAGCAAGCAAAGAAATTATTTGAATTCCAAGTGCCACAAATTACTTTGACAGTTGATGTGAAAGGTTTGAGCAAAGATGCTGCTCCTGTGATTGCAACTCGTCCAGAGTTTATGCGTCGTATGAAAGATATGGCTAGCATGGGAGGTGGCGGAATGACTGCTTTTTATGCGCAAATGCCTGACGAAGTAAATTTAACCATCAATGGTAATCATCCAATCTTCCAATCTTTGTTAAAAGAACCAGATATTGATAAACAACAAAAACAAGCTAGAAACTTAGCGGACTTGGCTTTATTGTCTCAAGGTTTATTACAAGGCACTGAGTTAACCAACTTCATTAATAGAAGTGTTGATTTATTAAAATAGGTATTTCACAACAATAACTGAAAACAAGAAAGCGACTCATTGAGTCGCTTTCTTATTAGATGGGGTAGTAAAATAGGGCAATTTTATGCTTCGCAAGGTTTGATATCCATTATTTGTAGTTGCACCGATTGCGTTCCTTGCCATTCATTTAATTGCAATTGGAAAACGATATCAAAAGGCTTTCCGGACTTTATAACGTCTAAATGCTGTGGCATATTGTAACCTATTCCTCTGATGGTGTTTTTACCTTGTTTAAAACTGCAGCTTATGTGCAAGTCTTTTACCATTTTAGAATATCCTGTATCGTATACTTTATGTGCAATGAAAATGGGTTTGGTGTTTTCTGGTCCAAAAGGTTCCATTTGTGCAATGATCTGGTAAAAGTTCATGCTGATATTATCTAAAGGTAATATTGCATTGATGGTAATTTCTGGAGTTAGTTGTTCCTCAGTGATTCGCTCAGCCACTGCATTTTCAAATGCTTCTTTAAAAGCTTCTAATTGGTCAATTGCTAAAGTCATACCTGCTGCAGCAAAATGACCGCCATATCCTAATAAGTGTTCTCTACAAGCATGCAATGCTTCGTATAAATTAAAACCTTGTACACTTCGAGCACTACCTGCAATCACTTCTCCGCTTTGTGTTAATACAATTGTAGGTTTGTAATGTTTTTCAATCAATCTACTTGCAACAATACCCACTACACCTTTATGCCAATGAGATTCGAAAACCACAGATGATTTTTTATTAGTATGATTTGGATCGTTTTCAATTTGTGCTAATGCTTCCTCAGTTATGCTAGTGTCCGCTTCTCTTCTGTCTAAATTATCTTGTTGTAATAAAGAAGCGATGGCTCTTGCTTGAGTAATGTCTTTTTCTATAAATAGTTGTACTGCTTTTTTAGCGTCATCCATTCTGCCGGCTGCATTGATTCTTGGAGACACTGTAAAACCAAGACTGCTCATTTTAATGGGAAGAGATTGTTTGGATTGTTCAAGAATGGCTTTTAGTCCATTGCATGGGTTGTCATTTATTTTTTGTAATCCAAAAAAGCTCAATGTTCTATTTTCGTCTACCACTGGTACTATATCAGCTGCAATGGCCGTCACTACTAAATCTAAATATTGTAAATAAGATTCACTAGGTAGTTGGTACACTTCTGCTAATGCAGTAATTAATTTAAATACTACACCACAACCGCATAATTCTTTAAATGGATAAGTGCAATCAATTTGTTTAGGATTTAATATTGCTACAGCAGGTGGTATGATGGCGTCTGGCAAATGGTGATCACAGATGACAAATTCGATACCCAGCTCTTTCGCATAGGCGATTAGGTCGGTAGATTTAATACCACAGTCCACAGAGATGATTAAATCAAAGCCATTTTCTTTTGCGTAATCAATCCCTATTTTAGAAATGCCATATCCTTCTTTGTATCTATGTGGAATATAGTAATCAATATTGGGTGCTAGTTCTTTTAGAAATTGATACAATGTTGCCACTGAAGTAGTGCCATCTACATCGTAATCTCCATACACCAATATCTTTTCTTGTTTTTCAAAAGCAGCTTGTATGCGCTCCACAGCTTTGCGCATATCTTTCATCAACCATGGCGAATACAAGTGCTCTAAATTGGGCCTAAAGAATTTTCTTGCATCTTCAAACTCAACAATGCCTCTTTGAACCAGTAATTCACAAAGTATGGGATTGATTTTTAGTGCATCTTGTAAAGAGGCAACCAATGCCGGATCGGCTTTTATGATATTCCATCTTTTTTCCATTAGTAAGCTCTATCGGTTGTATATCTTACTAATTCTTCCAATGCTTCCCTTGCAGGTGAGGCTGGAAATGAATTTAAAATAGCCAAAGCATTATCTCTATATTCTATCATTTTGGCTTCAGCATATTCAATACCTCCATAGGATTTAACATGGTCTATCACAAATTTTACTTTTTCTTTATCGTTATTATTGTTTTTGACAATATAGATAATTTCTCTTTTTAAATGCTTAGGCACTTTTTGTAAAATATGAATTAGTGGAAGGGTTAATTTTTTTTCTTTGATATCATTGCCGGTAGGTTTACCCACTTTAGCGTCGCCATAATCAAATAAATCGTCTTTAATCTGAAAAGCCA
>JALRFB010000175.1 GCA_023256555.1 Sediminibacterium sp.
AGCGTACTGCAGAACAAATTAAAATTCATGTGGGTGCTGCATTAAAAGATTTAGATAACCCACCAGATGATATGCCAGTAAATGGTAGAGACTTGGTGACAGGTATTCCAAAACAAATCATGGTTTCTTACCAAGAAGTGGCAGAGGCACTTGATAAAAGTATTTTCAAAATCGAAGAAGCTATTTTAAAAGCTTTAGAAACGACTCCTCCAGAATTAGCAGCAGATATATATCGTAGAGGATTGTATATTACTGGTGGCGGATCTTTATTAAGAGGATTAGATAAGCGTTTAAGTCAAAAAATTAAATTACCTGTGCATGTTGCAGACGACCCTTTAAAAAGTGTAGTAAGAGGTACAGGTATTGCCTTGAAAAATTATCAACGTTTCCCATTCATTATGAGATAAACCAAAATAAAGTAATTTCCTTTGAAGAATATCATTGGGTTCATAAGACAGAACTTTACTTTTTTTAGTTTTTTGATACTTCAAATAGTGTCTTTGGTGATGTTGTCTTCTTACAGTAAATCTCATCAAACTTTTTTTGGCGGCTGGAGTAATCAGGTTACAGGAAATATTAATCGCTATTATAATAATTGGATTTACTTTTTTGATTTAAAAGCGACCAATGCAAAATTGATAGAAGAAAATGCTTCATTAAGAAATCAATTAGCTCAAAATTTTTCTGCATACGATACGAGTAAAAAAGCAGGTACCTTAATTTTAAGGAAAGATAGTTTAGAGAAAATTAGAAAATTCTATTACTACCCCGCAAAAGTAGTAGGCAATACATTCACTCTACAGAAAAATTATATTACTATCGAAAGAGGCTCATTGCAGGGAATTAAAAAAGATATGGCTGCGATTAGTCCAGATGGAACAATTGTTGGTGTGGTAGTAGAAGTAAACGACAACTACAGTAAAGTAATGAGTTTATTACATCGCAATAGCAAGGTAAGTGCGATGTTGAAAAGAGACAGAGTCGCTGGTAGTATTGAATGGGATGGTGAAGATCCTAATATGTTAACGTTGAAAAATATTTCAAAAAGTGCAGCACCTAAGATTGGAGACACTGTATTAACAAGTCCTTATTCATCCAATTTTCCAGCTCAGTTATTGATTGGAAGAGTTACAAAAGTCAATCAAGACCCTTCAAGCAATTTCTTAACACTTAGTGTGAAATCTGCAACCAACTTTTTTAATTTGGAATATATTTATTTAGTAGAAAATAAAAGAATGGCCGAACAGAAAGCGGTTGAACAAAACGAGATTAAGAATGAATAGTATTTTAAAAAATAGCGCTCGTTTTATTTTGTTCTTGCTGATCCAAGTGATCATCTTGAACGAGATACCTCCTATTCATCAGTTCATCACTCCCTATGTATATTTTCTATTTTTACTTTGGTTGCCTTTTGGTACAAGTAGACTAGGTCTTACAGGGCTTGGATTTATTTATGGTTATTGCTTAGATCTTTTCACCAATACACCAGGTTTGCATGCTGCAGCCTGTAGTTTAATGGCATTCCTAAGACCTTCCATTTTAAATTTATTACTAGCACAAGAAGCAACAGAAGAATTAAATAGAGAGCCAAGCATTGGCACTATGGGCTGGGGCCCTTATTTTATTTATGTTTTCATCCTAACTTTTATTCATCATTTTTATTTGGTGTTATTAGAGTGGCTTCAATTTGGCAATTTTACTTATTTCATAGGTAAAGTAACTGCAACAACATTAATGAGTATGCTTTTAATATTATTACCAGAACTCATTACCAACAGAAGAAAGCTCAAAAGATAATTCATGGCATTGTACAACTCCAACCGAGGTGGCATCATACAAATAATCATTGGTGTCATATTTGTAATACTTATAGGTCAATTAATAAGTTTGCAAATTGTATCCAATAAATACAAATTGGCCGCAGACAATAATGCTATCTTCAGAAAAATTATATATCCAGATAGAGGTATCATATACGACCGTAAAAAAAGAGCTTTACTAGAAAATACGATTAGTTACGATTTAGTAGTTATTCCAAATGAAGCTAAAGGGGTAGACACAGCCACACTTTGTGATATTCTAAAAATTGACAAAAAAGAATATAGCAAAAGAATGATCGAAGTGATCATTAAAAACTCTAGAGTAAAAGCTGGCACTTTTGAACCTTTCTTATCGCCGGAGTTGTATGCACAACTTACAGAAAACCTTTACCGATTCCCTGGATTTTCTTTGTCAGAAAGATCTATCAGAAATTACCCATACAATACCGCTGCCCATGTTCTTGGATATGTTGCAGAAGTAGATGTCAACTTTTTACAAAAGCATGAAGACGAAGGATATGAAATGGGCGATTATGCGGGTATGACTGGTTTGGAAAAACAGTATGAGCCAATATTGATGGGACAAAGAGGTGTAAAACGTTTTTTGAGAGACAATAAAGGTAAGATTCAAGGTGCATACGAAAGAGGCGAATACGATACAGTGGCTATTGCTGGAAAAAATTTATTTACTAGCATGGATGTTGAAGTGCAACAATTGGCGGAGAAATTATTACAGAATAAAGTGGGAAGCGCAGTAGCCATCAATCCTAAAACTGGAGGAGTGATTGCTATGGCGAGTAGCCCAGGATACAATCCTAATTTATTAACTGGAAATCAAAGAAGAAAAACCATTGGTAGATTATTATTAGATACTGCTCGACCAATTTATAATAGAGCCATTAAAGGACAATATCCTCCTGGTTCTACTTTTAAACCATTGGGTGCCATTATTGCTTTAGACGAGGGATTAATTACTCCCTCTTATGGATATAACTGCTTTGGTTTATATGGTGCTTGTGGTGATCCTAGAAAATGTGAACACCATAAT
>JALRFB010000176.1 GCA_023256555.1 Sediminibacterium sp.
TATCGTAATTCAAAAAGATGGTAAAGAATTGCCTTCTTGGTTAGAAGTGAGACATTCTGGAAGAGAAACCATGGTAGGTCGTTTTGTGTATGAGTTTGGAAGTGCAAGACCTGTTGCACATGTAAAATATGCTAATGGAAAATTTAGTTTCTCCATTCCTCCGCAATATGAGCCAGGATTGCGTTACCAAGATTTTGAATTTAGCTTAAATGGTGACGATCAATTAATAGGAACCATGGTATACACAGATGGTAAAACCTACAATTGGACCGCAGTGAGAGCACCTAAATTAAAAAGAACAACTCCACCGATTTGGGGACCTGCAATAAAATTAATTAATGGAAATGATATAACTGGTTGGCATACCAATGGTCCAAATCAATGGGTAGTAGAAAATGGAATTTTAAGAAGTCCTAGATCTGGTTCCAATATTATTACAGATCAAAAGTTTAATGATTTTAAATTACATATTGAATTTAGATATCCTAAAGGAAGTAATAGTGGTGTGTATTTAAGAGGTAGATATGAAGTGCAAATTGAAGACAATAAAGGGAAAGAACCTTTAAGTACTTATTTAGGAGGATTATATGGATTCTTGCCTCCTTCTGAAATGATGGCTAAAGATGCCGGTGAATGGCAGAGTTATGATATTACTTTAATTGGTAGAATGGTGACCATTGTCTGCAATGGAGTTACTGTCATAACAAACCAAGAAGTTCCAGGTATTACTGGCGGAGCATTAGATAGCAAAGAAGGAGAACCAGGTCCAATTTATTTACAAGGCGACCATGGTCCTATAGAATTCAGGAATATCATTATTACACCTGCGAAATAATAACATTCAAACCAAACCCTCCAAATTGGAGGGTTTTTTCTTACATTAGTTATATGAAAAAAATCATCTACACTTTACTATTCATTGCATGCTCGATGAATCTTTTTGCACAAGATGCAAGATCCATTTCAAAGTCAAGAATTGTATTACCTAATGGCTGGAGTCTTAGCCCTGTAGGGAAGAGTTTGCCATTGGGAGATTTGCCTTTAAATATTGCCGTATCTCCTAGTAAAAAATTATTGGCAGTTACCAACAATGGACAAAGCATTCAAAGTATTCAATTGATTGACGCAGTAAATCATAGAATTTTAGACAGTTTGGATATTGAAAAATCTTGGTTAGGAATTGCTTTTAGTAAAGATGAGAAAACCTTATATGCTTCAGGTGGTAATGATAACTGGATAGTGGAATACGCCATTCAAAAAAATAAATTAAAGTTGAAAGATTCCATTAAGCTTGGAGATAAATGGCCAACAAAAATTTCTCCAGCTGGATTAACCATTAATTATACAACCAATACCATGTTTGTGGTGACAAAAGATAATAATAGTTTGTATACTATTAATCTTAGTTCTAAAAAAGTAATGAATCGAATTGACCTACCTGCAGAAGCATATACATGTATTTTATCGCCAAATAATAAACAATTGTATATTTCAATTTGGGGTGGAGAATCTGTGCTGGTTTACGATATTGCTTCTAAAAAAATAGTTACCAGTTACAAAGTAGGAAGTCATCCAAATGATATTGTATTGAATAAGAAGGGTACAATGCTATATGTTGCCAATGCTAATGATAATAGCGTAAGTGTTATTGATTTGAAAAAAGACAAAGTGATTGAAACTTTGAATACTGCATTATATCCTGATGCCCCAACAGGTTCTACCACCAACGCTTTGGCATTAAGCGAAAACGATCAAACCTTATATATAGCCAACGCAGACAATAATTGTTTAGCAGTTTTTGATGTTTCAAAATATGGCACAAGTATTTCAAAAGGGTTTATCCCAGTTGGATGGTATCCAACAGCAGTTAAAGTAATTGGTAATACAATTTTTGTTGCAAATGGAAAGGGATTGACATCACATGCAAATCCTTATGGGCCAGATCCATATAAAATTAGAAGTCAACTTGGTTTTCAATTAGGCTTATTAAAAGATTCAAAATCTGCTCAATATATTGGAGGATTAATGAAAGGCAGTTTAAGTATTATAAAAAAACCAACTGATGCACAATTAGCCATTTATTCTAAGGCAGTGTATGATAATACTCCTTACACAAAAGAAAAAGAATTGATTTCTGGAGCAGAAAAAGGAAATCCCATTCCACAAAAATTGGGAGACAAATCTCCCATTAAATATGTGTTCTATATAGTTAAAGAAAACAGAACCTATGATCAAGTTTTAGGAGATGTTAAAGAAGGTAATGGAGATCCTGCACTATGTTTATTTGGAGAAAATATTACACCTAATCAACACGCATTAACCAAAGATTTTGTTTTACTAGATAATTTTTATGTGAATGGGGAAGTAAGTGCTGATGGTCATAACTGGACTTTGGGTGGCTATGCAACTGATTATCTTGAAAAAAATTGGGTAACCAGTTATGGTGGAAGAGGGGGCAATTATGATGCAGAAGGTACTAGAGATATCGCAAACAGTAAAAAAGGTTTTATTTGGGATCATGCAAAAAGAGCTGGAGTAAGCTATAGAACTTATGGAGAATTCGCGGACGATTATAAAGCCAATATTCCAGTTTTAGAAAATCATTTTTGTACTTACTATACTAGTTGGGATCAATCTGTAAGAGATACCACTAGAGTTGGGCAATGGAAAAAAGATTTCGATTCTTTATATGCTGCAGGTGCCTTACCACAATTGAATACTTTAAGATTGATCAACGATCACACCGAAGGTTTAAAATTAGGCAGACCTTCTCCTAATGCCCATGTTGCAGAAAATGATTTGGCAGTTGGTATGTTTGTAGAGTATTTAAGTAAACATCCTATTTGGAATCAAAC
>JALRFB010000177.1 GCA_023256555.1 Sediminibacterium sp.
AGTTACCAGTAGTATAATTTAAACGAACAATTTGTGGGATCTTTTGCAATGCTTCCGCAACACTATCATACAAAGAACTCTTCTCTAAATAAATACCAATAAAGGCAATTACATCATAGCCCAATACTTTCATATCCACGGCTAATTTCTTGCCTTGCACAATTCCTAATTCTTCTAATTTCTTAATACGCACATGAATAGTACCTCCAGAAACAAATAACTGCTTACCTAGGTCGGCATAAGATACTTCCGCATCCAGCATCATATGCTGAATAATCTGAAGATCTAGCTTATCTAAGCTTTTGTCAATGTTCAATTTTGGGCTGTTTTTAGGGTCCATATTTGTATGATTTTAAATATAAAGGCAAATTATTAAATAAATTCTATATTTTAAAATATATCATTAAAATATTTGCAACATATAGCCCTTTAGCTTAGTTTTGATTTATCAAATGAGGGAAAAGAATCAAAAAACTCAAATGATGAGTTCTTAATACTGTGGGGTGACGAAATTTTTGGCAAACGTGCCTCCTTGTCTCGGAGGTGTGGATCACGGGATAAACGTAACATAGAGCCGTCTAGCAATAGGCGACCAGGGTCGACCACTGAACTTTGTGTTATAGCTAACTGCCACCTGGAGGTTCGAACCCTCCCCCTACAGCAACAAAAGCCTCTTACCTAACTGGTGAGAGGCTTTTTTATTTTGGTCATATTAATGCTGTAACTTAATGGTGATTAAAATAAATCAATGAAAAATCTAATCTGCATATTTCTATTTTTTAGCAACGCCTTTTTTTTTCAACACATTTGCTCAAACAAGTATATTAAAATTAAAAGGACTAACACAAAAAGTAGAAGTACTCCGAGATCAATGGGGAGTGAATCATATCTATGCACAAAATGAACATGATTTGTTTTTTACCCAGGGCTATTGTGCTGCAAAAGATAGATTGTTTCAATTTGAAATATGGAGAAGACAAGCAACAGGGACGGTTTCAGAAATATTTGGTACTAGAGAAATTAAAAGAGATATTGGAACAAGATTATTTCAATATAGAGGGAGTATAGAAAAAGATTTACAAAGATACCATCCAAGAGGAGTTGCAATTATCAATGCTTATGTAGAAGGTGTAAACACATATATCAAAGAAGCCAATCAAGACCCCACAAAACTTCCAATTGAATTTAAACTATTACATATACAACCAAAAGAATGGACCGCAGCTGTTGTCATTTCAAGACATCAAGGTTTATTGGGAAATATTACACAAGAATTAAATATTGCAAGAGCAGTAAGTAAAATTGGAGAAGACAAAGTAAAAGATATTGTATGGTTTCATCCTAAGCAACCAAATCTAAAAATGGATAGTAGTATTCAACCTGCATTATTGGAAAAAGATATTTTAGAATTATACAATGCGTATAGAAATGAATTGGTTTTTCAAAAATCAGATTTTGGTGAACAAGACGAAGATGCAGTAATGAATAACACCATCTTACCTGAAAAAGATTTATTTCTTCAAAGCCAAGAAATGGAAGGAAGTAATAACTGGATTGTTGCTGCATCAAAATCAGCTAGTGGTTATCCATTATTAGCCAATGATCCGCACAGAAAAATTGCAGTACCTTCTTTAAGGTATATTGTGCACTTAGTGGCACCTGGATGGAATGTTATTGGAGGTGGTGAACCAGAAATTCCAGGTGTTTCCATAGGACATAATGAAAAAGGTGCATGGGGCTTAACCATATTTGAAACAGATGGAGAAGATTTGTATGTATACGATTTAAATAAAAATAATTTAAATCAATACTGGTACAAAGGTCATTGGAAAGAAATGAGCATTGTTAAAGATAGCATCAAAGTAAAAAATAGTGCAACAGTTAAAGTAGTTCATAGGTATAGTGTGCACGGACCAATATGTTTTATCGATTCTGCTAATCAAAAAGCATATGCAGTAAAAGCTGCATGGATGGAACCAGGTGGAGCACCTTATTTAGCGTCTTTGAGAATAGATCAAGCAACAGATTGGGAAAGTTTTAGAGAAGCTTGTTCTTATAGTCATATCCCTGGAGAGAATATGATTTGGGCAGACAAGAAAGGAAATATAGGATGGCAAGCAGTGGGAATTGTTCCAATTAGAAAAAACTTTAGCGGTTATGTGCCCGTGCCAGGGGACGGAAGATTTGAATGGTCTGGTTTTTTGCCTATAAAAGAAAGACCCCATTTATTCAATCCATCAAAAGGATTTTTTGCAACAGCTAATCAAAATGTAACACCAGATAAATATACAAGATGGGATGCAATTGGATATACATGGGCAGATCCTTTTAGAGGCAATAGAATTAACCAAGTACTAGACTCCAAGAATCAAATTGATTTGCCTACTATGGCAGCATTACAAACAGATTATTATTCTATTCCTGCTAGCAATATAGTACCCTTAATTAATTCTTTAACATTCACGGACCCTAATGTACAAAAAGCAAAAAGCTATCTGTCTAGTTGGAATTATGTATTAGATAAAAATAGTATTGCAGCAGGCATATATATCGCATGGGAAAAAGAAATCACAAGCAAACTAAGTAGTTTATTGATTCCTACTGAAGTGAAATCATTCATTAGTTTTCAAATGAGTACTATTGTTCAAAGACTTCAAAATCCAAGTACTCATTTTGGAGAAGACGCAATCAATAAAAGGAATAAATTGTTAGAAGAAGCTTTCATCAATGCTTTCAATAACTTAAAAAATAAACTGGGTCCCAATATGGAACAATGGGTGTATGGACAAGCTAAATATAAACATAGCACTATGGAGCACCCGCTTTCTGCTTTGGTAA
>JALRFB010000178.1 GCA_023256555.1 Sediminibacterium sp.
AAATGATCAAAACCTCTAGCTTTTAAAATGGATATAAAGATCATAGAACGATAGCCGCCTGCGCAATGCACAAAATAAGTTTTGTCTTTGCTAATAGTGGACATGCTATCATTAATAAAGTCTAAAGGTGCGTTATGAGCATTCACGATATGTTCGCTTCCAAATTCAGAGGCTTTTCTTACATCTATAATTGAAATGGAAGCATCAGCTTTTTGTTTTTCAGCAAGCTCTTCTGCACTGATAGATTCAATCGTATCGACTTCTTTACCAGCTTTTTTCCAAGAATCTATTCCACCCTCCAAATATCCTATTGTGAAATCGTAGCCAACTCTTGCTAAACGTGTGATAACTTCAGTTTCTCTACCTGGCTCTGTAACTAATAAAATTTCTTGTTTAATATCAGGTATCATCGCGCCAACCCAAGGTGCAAAACTTCCATCAATGCCAATATTAATAGAATTGGGCACGAATCCTTTGGCAAAAATTTGTGCATCTCTTGTATCTAATATTAATGCGCCTGTTTCATTTGCAGCAGCTTCAAAAGCAGCAGGTGATAATGCGTGTTGTCCTCTTTCTAAAACCTTATCAATACTATCATAGCCTTGAATATTCATCATCACATTTAAAGGGAAATAACTAGGAGGTGCTACTAATCCATTCAATACTTCTGTAATAAATTCTTCTTTAGACATATCTGCTCTTAAAGCATAATTGGTCTTTTTTTGATTGCCTAAAGTATCTCTAGTTTCCTTACTCATATTCTTTCCGCATGCACTTCCTGCGCCATGTGCAGGATATACTATAATATCATCCGCTAATGTCATGATCTTATTTCTTAGAGACTCATATAAATAGCCTGCTAATATATCTTGGGTCAAATCTACTTTTACTTTCTGTGCTAAATCTGGTCTACCAACATCACCTATAAATAAAGTGTCCCCACTAAACAATGCACTTGATTTTCCATTTTCATCTATTAATAAATAACAAGTGCTTTCCATAGTATGTCCTGGAGTATGTAATACTTTTATTTTAACCTTACCTAAAACAAGCTCTTCACCATCTTTTGCAGAGTAGAAAGGGAAATTAGGAGCAGCAGTTGGACCATACACAATTTGAGCCCCTGTTTTTTGTGCAAGATCTAAATGACCAGAAACAAAATCTGCATGAAAATGTGTTTCTAAAACATACTTAATCCTTGCACCATTTAACTCGGCTTTTTGGATATAAGGGTCTACTTCTCTCAATGGATCAATAATTGCAGCTTCTCCATTACTTTCTATATAATAAGCACCCTGTGCCAAACAGCCTGTATAAATTTGTTCAACTTTCATAATGCTAGTTTTAGAAATTCAAATTTCTAGAATAAAAATAAATCATATGGTGACAATTATCACTTTTGCTCAAAATTATTTCATAAGTGCCAAATATCACATAACTTTCACTTTCGATTAACGATTTTTGTTCAAATAATCAACGATGCAAATAATTGGATATTTTTTAGCCACACTTATAGGCATATCACTTGGATTAGTGGGAAGTGGGGGCTCTATTTTAACAGTACCTGTCTTGGTATATTTTTTTCATATAGATCCGGTATTAGCGACCACTTATTCTCTTTGTATCGTTGGCTTAAGTAGTATAGCGGGGGTAATATCTAAATACAAACAAAGATTATTGGATGCAAAAATCATTTTGATATTTGGTATACCCTCTATGTTAGGTGTATTACTTTCTAGAAAATGGATCTTACCTACAATCCCCCAAGAATTCAAATTATTTGGTTTAATGGACATCACTAAAAGTGGTTTTGTAATGTTATTCTTTGCTACATTAATGTTGGCATCTGCTTTATCAATGATTTTAAGTAAGAAAAATATTGAAGGCATTGAAACTAAGCCTAATTATGGTATAACACTTGTATTAGTTGGGCTTATAGAAGGTATTGTTACTGGTATTGTAGGTGCAGGAGGTGGTTTTTTAATTATCCCTGCATTAGTACTATTAGGCAAGTTGCCAATGAAGAAAGCAATTGCCTCTTCATTGTTTATTATTACTATTAAGTCTCTTTTTGGATTTATTGGGGACCTTACACATACCACAGTTGATTTTTCTTTTTTAGCTAGTATTGTTGTACTAGCAACTGGTGGTATAATCTTAGGCAATTTCTTAAATAATAAGATGGATGGCGCTAAACTAAAAAAAGGATTTGGCTGGTTTGTATTAGCAATGTCTTTGTTTATTTTTATCGAGCAATTATTTTTTTAGATACAACTCTTGAAATAAGCGCGCCAAGCGCTAGTATACCTACTACTGTTAATTGATTGATCAATGTACTCTTTGTACCCTGTGATGCTTTGATACCCCATAAAGCCCATATTACCACTAAGGGATAAGCGATATTTTTATATTGGATGATAAAATAGGCACTTAGTACAATTGCAATCGATATCATTAGCAAAGTCCAATAAATGGGATCAATTCCAAAGCCATTCCATTTGAAAGAAACCAACAATGCAGTAATATTGGCAATAGTAGCAACACTAATCCATCCAATATAAACAGAGAAAGGTGTTTTCAATAAGAAAAGATACAAGGGCTTTATTCCAGTAGCTAATTCTTGCATCAATATAAAAATTTTAATCAAGCAATATAAAAAGGTCAACATTATTAGAACACTAAGACCAGCTTGTAAATAATGCCAAGCCAATATCCAAGAAGCATTTAAGATACAAGTAACCCAATAATAAGGCGTAATCGCATCCAAGTATTTTTTAATCTCGGGAAATGCATTTTTTCTTACAGTAAAATAAGTAAAAGAGATAGAGTAGTTTA
>JALRFB010000179.1 GCA_023256555.1 Sediminibacterium sp.
TTTTCTATTATGGTTTTGGGTTTTATGGTTTTTTAGATTGCCTAGTCGAGTACTTTCTGCAGGTGATGAATTAATCGTTGCTCCAGCAGACGGGAAAGTAGTGGTGATTGAAGAAGTGGAGCCAGACGAGTATTACAAAGAGAAGAGAATTCAAATTAGTGTTTTTATGAGTCCTGCAAATGTGCATGTAAATAGAATGCCTATTGCTGGAAATATTATCTACAATCAATATCATCCTGGTAAATACTTAGTGGCTTGGCATCCTAAATCTTCTACTGACAACGAAAGATGGTCTGTAGTGGTAGAGAATGAAAAAGGAAGCATTTTGTGCAAGCAAATTGCTGGTGCATTAGCTAGAAGAATTTGTAATTATACTGCTGTAGGTACATCTTACCAACAATGCGAAGAGTATGGTTTTATTAAATTTGGAAGTAGGGTAGACTTATTGCTTCCTCTTAATGCAAAGATTCATTGTAAAATTGGAGATACGGTTAAAGGGGGCATTACGGTATTAGCAAATTGGTAGTTTTTTATTACAAAATTTCTTCCAATTCCTTTAAATGGGTAATGGTATATGTAGCGGGCACAGTAGGTATTGCTTTAATATGATTTACGAACACGGAGTCCATGCCAATATTAATAGCACCTTGAATATCGGCAGCCTCATTGTCTCCAATCATTAAACTAGTTTCTACTTTTGCATTAGATGCGTTTAAAGCAAATTCGAAAATTTCTTTATGAGGTTTTAGGCTATTGCTGGCCTCAGAAGTAATTACTTCTATAAAATATTGAGCTAAATTGGAATTATTGATCTTTTTAAACTGCACGGACTGAAATCCATTAGTAATTAAATGCATTTTATATCCCTTGTTTTGTAAATATTCCAATATCTCATGTGTGTAAGGGAAAAGATTGGTCTTGTCAGGAAGTATATCTAAATAATCATGAGACATTTCTTTGGATAGTTTTTCATCTGCGATTTTAAAGTCTAATAAACTTAAATAAATACGTTTCCATCTTAGTTCTTCCTGTTTAATAAAACCTTTGGTGTATCGGTCCCATAAACGATGGTTGTGTTGGCTATAAATATCATAAAAAGCATCAAAGTCTGTAATGCCTTTACTTGCTAGACCATATTTATGGTGAAGGTCCAATAGGGTTTCTTTTGAATTCTGTTCAAAGTCCCAAATAGTATGATCCAAATCGAAAAATAAGTCTTTATAAGCCATTTTGATATTGTATATGAAGCGAATTTACAATATTGCTCCTATCTTTATTGTATAATAGTATTGTATTTATATGAATATAGTGATTACTGGTGCTTCAAAAGGAATTGGTTTTGCCATCGCTAAAAAATTTGCATCTGCTGGGCATAACCTTTTTTTAACAAGTAAAACAGCTGCAGATTTAGCAAAAGCAGTTGAGGATTTAAAGGCTCAATATCCCAATTCTACTATAGAGGGCATACACGCTGATTTATCTATAGAAGGTCAAGTACACTGTTTTACAGAATGGTGTTTGTTACATACGCAGCCAGATATCTTGGTGAATAATGCTGGTTATTTCTTACCTGGTAAAATTTCAGAAGAAAAAGCTGGCACTTTAGAGGCTCAATTAAATGCAAATCTTTTATCTGCCTACTATACTACTAAAAATTTATTACCTGCTATGTTAATAAAAGGAAGGGGGCATATTTTTAATATCTGTTCTATTGCATCTTTAAACGCCTATGAAAATGGGGGCTCTTATAGCATTAGTAAATTTGCATTATTGGGATTTTCTAAAAATTTACGTTTGGAATTAAAAGACAAGGGTATTAAAGTCACTGCTGTTTGTCCTGGGGCTGTGTATACCAATAGCTGGGCGGGTTCTGGTGTAGATCCTCAAAGAATTATGGAAGCAAATGATATTGCTGAAATGATTTATGCAGCTACTCAATTAAGCCCACAAGCTGTGGTTGAAGATATTGTGATGAGACCTTTATTAGGAGATTTGTAAATTTTATTTTTTAAAGTCTTTCTTCGCTGTCAATAGAATTCATTGCATCTCCCTCTTTGGATTGAGAGAACATTTCTCTTGCTTTTTTAGTGGCTGCTAATCTTTCTATAACCACTGCAGCAATTAGTTTACCTGCATCTTCATTAGGATGCGCTTGTAAAATATATTTTAGCTTGGCTTCTGATACGTCAATACGATAGAGTAGTTGCACTAGTTTTGAAAAATCATTTTTGATCAACTCATTGATAGCATTGGCTAAATCTTCTGGAGCTAATTTTTCTAAAGCTTGAATAGTTAATTCCATATTATATAAATTTTTCAATGACTCCTAAACTGAACAAGGCAAAGTCATATTTCACGGGGTCTTTGCTATCTAAAGTTCTGCAATATGCTGTTAATTCCAAAGCTGCTTGCCAATCAGTTTGTGGTCTAGTTAAAATTCCTAAGGTTCTTGCAATTCTGGCCACATGCACATCTATTGGTATAATCAATTCGCTAGGAGTGATACTTTCCCAAATGCCGAAATCTACTCCAGTATGGTCTTTTCTGATCATCCATCTTAAAAACATATTCAATCTCTTACAGGTAGATCCTGCAGCAGGGCTTGAAATATGCTTGCGCGTTCTTTGAGGGGCATCTTCCATGCTCATAAAATAAGATTGAAAATTACAAAGTGCCCCTTCAACAGTATTGATTCGCTTACCTGTTTGATGATCTTTGAAAAATGCGGTTTCTAAACTTTCATTGTGTTGATAATGCGCTTTTAAAAATGCAATACAATACAACAAATCTGTATCATTAAAAGTGCGATGTTTGAATCCAAATAATCTTTTT
>JALRFB010000017.1 GCA_023256555.1 Sediminibacterium sp.
ATTCTTTTGACATGCATATTACCTCTATTGTTAGTGCTAAATATTCGAATGATTTAGTTGTATTAAAAGAAGACGAGCATACTGCAGCAAATATTTTTTTATACCAGTTAAATAATATTGAGCAAAATCCTATAGCTATTACTGCAATTAATCCGCAACAATCTCAATATAATTGGTTGAATGCAGAAATAGTTCAATGGAAAGCTTATACTGGTAAAACAGTAGAAGGGATTTTGTATAAACCTGAAGATTTTGATCCCAAAAAGAAATATCCAATGATTGTTTATTTTTATGAGAGAAATAATCAAACTTTACATAATTATATTCCACCAACTCCTACTGGATCAAGATTGAATATCTCGTTTTTTGCCAGCAGAGGTTATTTGGTTTTTGTTCCAGATATTTGGTACAAAACTGGCTATCCAGGACAAAGTGCTTATGATCATATTGTAAGTGGTACTAAAGCACTTATACAAAAAGGTTTTGTAGATAGTACAAAAATTGGATTACAAGGACAAAGCTGGGGAGGATATCAAATTGCTTATTTAATTACTAAAACAAATATGTATGCCGCAGCTTGGGCTGGAGCACCAGTAGTCAATATGACTAGTGCATATGGTGGTATTAGATGGGGGACTGGTATGAATAGACAATTCCAATATGAAAAAACACAATCAAGAATTGGTGCTACTTTATGGGAAAAACCAGATTTATATTTAAAAAACTCTGCTTTATTTGAATTGCCAAAAGTACAAACTCCTTTGGTTATAATGAGTAATGATGCAGACGATGCAGTGCCTTGGTATCAAGGAATTGAAATGTTTACTGCAATGAAAAGATTGAATAAAAAAGTATGGCTATTAGTATATAATAATGAGTTTCACAATCTTGTAGAAAGAAAAAACAAGAAAGATATTCAAATCAGAGAGCAACAATTCTTTGATCATTATCTTAAAGGTGCTGAAATGCCAATGTGGATGTCAAAAGGTGTTCCAGCAATTATGAAAGGAAGAACTATGGGACTATAAATATTGGAACCATTGTCTATTGATGTCCCAGGCCTCAAAATTCTTAGCTACTGCAGCTAGGAATTGAGTGCCTTGAGCGCCATCTACAATTCTATGATCATAACTCATTGATAAGTACATCATATGTCTCACAAGTATCGCATCTCCTGCAGGTGTTTCCACCACTACTGGTCTTTTCTTTATAGCACCTAATGCTAAGACTGCAACCTGAGGTTGACTAATTATTGGCGTACCCATGATGCTTCCAAATGTACCCACATTGGTTACTGTAAAAGTACCATTCTGCGTATCCGAAGGTTTTAATTGATTATTTCTAGCTGCATTTGCCAGTTGATTCACTGCTTTAGATAATCCAACGATACTTAACTGATTTGCTCCTTTAATGACAGGAACAATTAAATTACCAGTTGGTAGAGCGGTCGCCATACCAATATTAATATCTTTTTTATAAATTACTTTATCACCTTCTAAACTAGAATTGATGATAGGGAATTGCTCTAAAGCAGCAGCAATACCTTCTATAAACATTGGAGTATATGTTAGTTTAGTACCTTCTCTTTTCTCAAATAAATTTTTTACCTTATCTCTCCATACTACCATATTGGTTACATCCACTTCTACAAATGAAGTAACATGAGGACTAGTATGAACACTGTCCACCATATGCTTTGCAATTAATTTGCGCATACGATCCATCTCTACAATTTCAACATTGCCTGTAATGATTACATCTTCAGGTTGTGCCAATTTTTGTGCAACATTAGTTTGCATAAAATCTGGTAAAGCTTCATTGTAAATTTGAGCAGGCTTTGGGCTAATTACATGTTCTGAATGAAGATTATTCGATGGTAATGATGTTACTTGCTTAGTTTGTGAAGGAACGACTATCTTACCCGATTTTTTTTCTTCTATATAGGACAAAATATCTTTTTTAGAAACCCTGCCTTGATTTCCAGTACCAGGAATGTCCTGTAATTCTTGCATAGAAATTCCCTCACTTTGTGCAATACTTATTACCAATGGTGAGAAAAACTTTTGATCCGAACTATTTGAAATAATTGGCGTAGAAGCAATAGTAGGAGTGAAAGGAACTTCTTCTTTAATAGGTGCTTCCACTTTTACAGGTGCAGGAGCAGAGGAAGATGCTACTGGAGAGGGTGAACTTGAAATAGGGGTATCAATTGCTTTTTTAGAATCAATTTTTGCGATAACTGTACCTATTGGTACTACACTATTTACCTCAAACAATATCTCTGTAATTACCCCTTCAGCAGTTGAAGGTATTTCGCTATCCACTTTGTCAGTCGCTATATCCAATAATGTCTCGTCAAGATGAATAGTATCACCCACTTTCTTATGCCACTTTAAAATAGTAGCCTCCATTATACTTTCACCCAGTTTTGGTAAAACCAAATCAACAATTGGCATAAGGGATAATTTTAAGCAAAAATAAGACTAAATCTTATTGATTATTAACAACCTAAGTAAATTTATGGCTTGAGTTGCAGTCACTTCAATATTCTTATGTCGGTCAAATCTTAGGTATAAAACCTTTGAAACTACCTTTTCTTTATTTGCTACCCCAATCCATACCATCCCAAGCGGTTTTTCGTCTGTTTGACCAGAAGGGCCCATGATGCCACTTACAGAAACAGCATAGTCGGTTTTCATCTTTTCTCTAACTGCAATGGCCATTTGTTCTACAGCTTCCTTACTTACAGCACCAACTGTTTGCAAGATTTGGGTAGGTACGTCTAAAAACTCCGTTTTTATTCTATTATCGTAACTAATAATCCCCCCAGTATAGAATTGTGAGGATCCAGCGTGTTTTGATAGTAAATGACCGATATATCCACCTGTACAACTTTCTGCGGTAGCAACAGTTTGGTTAGCTTTTTTAAGCATTTTACCCACTACCATTTCCATGGTTTCGTCTTCGTTAGTTACCAGATACTCTTTAACTAATTCGGTCAATTGATTGAATAATTGATCTATTTGTTGATTTAAAACAGTTTCATTGTTCCCAGAACCAGTTAATCTTAGTCTAACCATACCGTAATTAGGTAAGTAAGCCAATTTCACTTCCGATGGTAATTGGTTTTCGAAATCTTTGATTAATTCAGCTAAAAAAGATTCTCCAATGCCAGCTGTTAATAAGGTTCTATGGGCAATTGGGTTGGTTTTAAAATGGGTTTTAATTCTTGGAATTACTTGTTCGGTCATTAACCATTTCATCTCATGAGGTACTCCAGGAAGAGAAAATACCAAAGTATTCAATTTATTGAATAACATACCAGGTGCAGTGCCTTTTTCATTGAATAAAACCTCGCAAACATCGGGTACTTCTGCTTGTTTGCGGTTTCTTTCAATCATTGGCTTTTTATGGATGTTTTCAAAAATATGAGTGATATGATCCAATGTAGGTTGATGTAAAGTCATTTTACCTCCAAAATAGCTATTCAATAAAGGCTTTGTAATGTCATCTGCAGTTGGGCCAAGACCTCCAGTTAAAATAACCACACTATTTTGACGAATAGCCAAATCTAAAGCTTCGGTTATGTCTTTTGCATTATCTCCAACAGCTACTCTATGTTTGACTGCAACTCCAATAGCATTTAATTGTTGTGCTATATATGAGCTGTTGGTATCAATTACCTGACCAATTAATAGTTCGTCTCCGATAGTGATTATGCTTGCTTGAATAGACATTGTTCAGTTTAAATTGTAGGGTGCAAAGTAAACCAATATTTACCGCTTTAACTAAAATAAGACCTTAGTTTTTCGAGCATTATTGGGGGCATAGATGCCTTATTTTGAAGCTTTTGATCCATAAAATACAACTTAACAGTACCCACAGTCAATAATTTACCTGCTTCGTTATAAACTTCCTGGTGAAAGGTAATTTTATGATCTATAGGTAGATCTTTAATGATAGTTTTTATAGTCAATAAGTCGTCATATTTGGCAGGTCTTAGATATTTGATATGTAAGTCAACTACTGGTAAAATAATCCCCATATCTTCTATGTCCTTATAACTAATCCCAAGCGATCTTAAGCTTTCTACACGACCTACTTCAAAATATTGGGGGTAGTTACCATAGTATACTACATCCATTCTGTCTGTTTCAGCATACCTGACTCTAATTTGTGTGTTATGTTCGTACATAATTATCGTAATTGTTGACAAATTTACGATTCTAATCTGTTTTTCCACAATAAGTTGTTTTACTAAATCGTTCTAGAAATGGCCGTAATTTTACCATATTATAAAAAACATTGGTATTTATGTCACATACTAGAAATTGGGTTATTTGTTTTGTTTTTCTAATTGCTACTTGCATTCAATTGAACGCTCAATCTTTTCAATATAGCAATCCTTTAAAAGATATTTTCAGTAAAGGAATGCAAGCCCTGAGACAAGGTGATACTTTGATTGCATATCAACATATTCAATCTGCCTATACATTCGAAGATAAACAAGATGATATCTGTTATTATTATTTGGCTTTATCATTGGCATTAGACAAGCCTTCTGCTCCAGGTTTAGCAAATACATGGATCGAAAAAACAAATAATAGAATTTATAAATCAAGATTAAGTTATTTATTGGGGAAATACTATTTCAAACACACAAATGATCAATTAGCTATTAAGGCTTTCAAGAATGTGAGTATTGATGATCTAGAAAACTTTGAAATTTTAGTAATGAAATTTCAACAAGGATATTTGTATTTTAAAATAGGGGATTGGGATAAAGCTGCTGCATTGTTAAATAATGTAAGACAGGTTAAAAATTCAACCTATTATGCTGATGCTAACTATTATGCTGGTTTTATTGCTTTAGAAAGAAAAGACTTTAAATTAGCTTTAAGTTGTTTTCAAATTGCATCTACAAATAAAAATTATACCAAATTAGCACCATTTTATATTAGCCAACTATATTATTTTTTGGGTGATATTGATGCTGCCATGTCTAATTGTGAAAAAGCTTTACAGCAAAAAGATCAATTCTATGAAGTACAGTTAAAACAATTAATGGGTCATTTATTGTTTGAGAAAAAAGATTACAATAAAGCATTACCATATTTAGCTCAATACGCTGCAACACAAAAGAAAATTGAAACACAAGATCTTTACCAATTATCTTTTTGTTATTTCCAATCGCAAGAATGGAATAAAGCAATTGAAGGTTTCAAGCAATTGGCCAATATTGAAGATTCTTTAGGCCAAAATAGTATGTACTTATTAGCTACTTCCTATTTGAAAACAAAGGATAAGTTTGGAGCAAAAAATGCATTTTTACTTTGTGCTACTAAGTCTCAAAATCTTGCTCAAAAAGAAATCTCTTTATTTAATTACGCTAAATTATGTTTTGAATTAAAAGAATTTAATACTGCGATTGCTAGTCTTGATAAATTTATTTCCAATTACCCTCATTCAGAATATGCGACAGAAGCAAAATCATTATGGATTTCATCATTAGCATATAGTAATAATTTTATCCAAGCTTATGAGGCTTATGACAAGATCAATCAACCTGGAATAGAATTACTTAAAATTTATCCAAATATTGTTTATGGAAGAGCTTGTCTATACTTAAATGATGGACAAATTGAAAAAGCTTATAGTTTATTTAGTCAATTACAATTCCTTCCATATAATGCTAAAGTGTTGCCAGCTACATTATTCTGGTTAGGGGAGTTGTCATACAAGCTGGGTCGTATACAAGAAAGTATTCAATACTTGGAATTATTTGTAAATGAACCTGTTGAACAAGGTGAAGTAGGAGTTAAACATGCTAAATACACTTTAGGGTATTGTTATTTGAAAAATAATAATTATTTAAAGGCTTTAGAACTTTTTGCCACTTCAGCATCTTATAACTCAAAGAATGCATTTGAAAATTATCAAAAAGATGCATTTGTAAGAATGGCTGATTGTCAAATGATGCTTAAACAATACAAACAAGCATTACAATCATATCAGCAAGTGATTGATTTAGTTTGGAACTATGTAGATTATGCTACTTTACAAAAAGCCATTATTCTTGGTGGCATGGGGCAAACTAATGAAAAAGTAAAAATTTTAAAAGAGTTTGAAGATTTATTTCCTAATTCAAGTTATATCAATGATGCAAGAATTGAATTAGCAGATACTTATGTAAATCATGAAAATTTCCAAGAAGCCATAGCGCCATTATCAAAAATTATTTTAGATAAGAATGCATCTGCTTTTTATCCCCAAGCCCATTATAAATTAGGTATAGTATACTTTAATTTGAATAAAAATGTAATGGCATTGCAAACATTTAGGGATTTATTTGCAAGCTATCCTACTTCAACTGAGTCTGATAATGCTGTTGAATTTGTAAGAAATATCTTTATAGAAGATCAAACACCAGAGTTATTTGTACAGTTTATGAATGATTTTGGAAAATCTTTATCTACCAACGAACAAGATTCATTAGTATATAGATCTGCAATCATTAAATATGAACAAAGATTATATCCAGAAGCAGCTTTAGGGTTCACTAAATACCTACAAGGTTTTCCCAAAGGCAAATATCAATTAGATGCCAATTATCTAATTGCCGAAATAGCTTATTCAAAAGAACAGTATGATACAGCTGCCAAATATTTTGGAATAGTGGCAAATCAAGGCCCTAATAAATTTGCAGAAAGAGCAGCATTATTGGCAGCCAGATTAAATTATTTCACATTAAAAAACGAAGCTTTAGCTGAAAATTATTTCTCCATTTTATTAAAAACCGCAACTCAACAAGAAAATAAAATGGAAGCATACAAGGGTTTATTAAGATGTCAGTATAAAGCACAAAAATGGGAGGAGGCTGCTACCATTGCTCAACAAATTTTAGGAGATAAATCTGCTGCAACTGATGATATACAAATGGCCAATATGTCTTTATTTCATTTTAATGTAAATAATAGAGATACAACTGCCGCATATCAAATCTTATCAAAGATAATCAAGTCAAATCCATCGAATATTACTGCCGATGCACATTATCAATTAGCAGCATTATATCTTGCACAAAACAAATTAAGTATTGCTGAAAAAACGGCATTTGATGTTATAAAAAAACAATCAGCTTATGAATATTGGGTAACTAAAGCATATATATTACTAGGAGATATTTATGCAGCTCAAAAAGATAATTTTAATGCAATTGCAACCTATAAAAGTGTTGCAGAAAATGCCACTGACGAATCTTTAAAGCAAATTGCTCAAGAAAAATTAAAAGCTATTACAGAATCTACAAATACTATTAAATAACCATGAAGCATTTATTAAAATATATATTTCTTTTAATAACCATCTGCGTTATTGTTACTCCTGTAGAGGCTAAAAAGAAACAAAGGAAATCACAAAAGACTAGTTCTGTAAAGAAGAAAGCAAATAAAAAGAAAACTAAAAATACAGTTGTTGCAAAGAAAACGCCAAATGTAAATAAAGTAAATTTAAATGAATTACTAAACGAAACGACAGTTACTGTTGCACCTACCAAATCGGACTCTGTCCCAGAGAAAGTGGTAACCATTTTGTCAGCATTTAAACCACAATTGAAAAATGTTGCAAAAATTGGCTTCGTGAATGCAACTGCTCTTGTTGATTCAACACCTATCTATTTAAATTATCAAGTTCCTAGTCAGAATCTTAGCTTTGAGTATAGGCCAATATCATTAGTTCCTAGAGCCATTGTGCATGATTCACTTGTTAGTTTAACCAATATCACCAATTTTAAAATTGGATTTGGTAATTATTCTCATCAATATGTACAATTAGGAATAAATACTTTAGATAAATGGAAAAATACCCATTCTATCACTTTGTTCAATGAAGCATCAACTGGTACAGAACATCATTTACAAATTATCAGAGAAATTGGTGCTAAATATATTGGAGATCAGTATGTAAATAAATACAATAATATTCAGACACAACTATTTTATAATCATAGTCAAAGATATAGATTTGGTTTAGTACCTGATGCTTCTAGATTACCTGAATCTAATTACGAACATAATTTTGAACACATGGGTGCTTCTTTTGCTTTATTGAATACCAAAATGAAGCAAAGATTATTCAATATACACCCTTTAGTTAAATTTGAACATTTTCAAGGTATTATTGATGCCACCAATACTTGGTATGAGATTAATAATCCAATGTATCTTCAATTTAGAAATAAGATTAAATTTAATTTTGATCTTAGTTATAGTTTCAATCAATATAATCCAACAGGTATTATCCATCAAAAAAACACCATATTTAGAGCAGATCCTGCAATTAGTATTGAAAAATGGGGAACAATCATCAAAGCCGGAGCAAGTCCAGTTTGGGTAAATAAAGATGATTATCAATTTTATCCAAATGTTCAATTACAAAAAAAGTTAACAGACACCAATTATTTAGTAAAGACAGGTTGGACTACCATATTTGACAATACACAATATACTAGTCTAGCTATTCAAAATCCATGGATTATGCCAGTGGCAGACATGAAGATTACTACAAACGAGAGAAAATATATTACAATAGAAATTAGTGCAGGTAAAAGATTAGATTATAGTTTTGGTGTTTCCATTAATGAATATAAAAATCTACCATTCTTCAATCGTATATTAGGTACAGATGTCAACACTTTTGGATTAAAATATCAAGCTATATTTGAAAAAAGAGCAGCAACTCTTGAATTAGATGCTAAATTAAGGTATCAATTTAGTGACAAATTATTGTTTGTAAACACATTTAACTATAAACAATTTAATATCATCAAAGAAAATGCAAAGCCATGGGGGATATTGCCACTACAGTTGAATTCTACATTTAACTGGTTACCTAATAAAAAATGGATTGTTGAAGCTTCTGCACAATATTGGACTGGTGCTGCTCAATTTGAACAAGGAAATAGAGCATATGATTTAAAAAATGTAGTAGTTCTAAATGCTGGTTTTACATTTAAATTATCATCCTCTTGGAGCGTTTGGGCAAAGGGGGAAAATTTATTAGATAAGCCTTATGAGAGATGGGCATATTATCCATCTTTAGGAGCTCAAATAACTGGAGGTATTATATACTCATATAGAAAATAATGAAAACTATTTTAGAACAATATTTTATTGAATTTGGACAATTAGATTTGTTGTCATTTGGTTGTCTTAAATGGCAAAAAAAAGAGTCTACTTTTATAGAAAGTGGCCTGGAGGCACCAAAAGAATTCATTTTATTTGAACCAATTGAAGCAATACCTTCAAAGCATTTTTATATTTATTTAGCCGATGCTTTATCCATTTCTATTGAACAAGCTTCTATACAATATGAACATTTTATTCAAAATTTATTTCAAGACAATCAGGATAGAATTGAATTAGAAAGTTTGGGATATTTTACACTAACTAATGGGATATTAAATTGGAATAGTAGTTTTTCTAGTCATACATTTTATTCCCCTATACATTTCGAAAAGCTAACTACAGAAATTACATTAGACGAAATGGAAGAACCCGCTAAAGATAATTGGGTTTTATTTGCCTCAATCATTGCTATTTTATCTTTATTAGCCATTTTATTTAAATTTTATCATTAATGAACAAAGAGCCTTTCAATCCTTGTCCAATTTGTAATAAGAGTGATATTAATAACTTACTACATACAAGAGATTACTCTTTAACTAATGAATCTTTTGATATTATTGAATGTGCTAACTGTACTTTAAGATATACTTTTCCTATTCCAAGTGCTGAAGATATTGCACCATATTATAATTTCCCTGAATACATTTCCCATACAGATACTAAAACTGGATGGATGAACCAATTATACCATGCAGTCAGAAAAAGAACTTTAGATCAAAAATCAAGTTGGGTGCAATCTTTATTTACTGGGTATAAAGGCAAATTATTAGAAATAGGGGCAGGTACTGGCGCATTTGCTAATGCAATGCAGCAAAAACAATGGGAAGTCACCGCTTTAGAACCTGATGAAGCTAGTAGACAAAAAGCTTTTGAAAACTACCAGCTCAAATTAGCAAAACCTGAAACCTTATATCAAATTGATGAAAATACCCAAGATGTCATTTGTTTATGGCATGTACTGGAACATGTTCATGATCTAAAAGGGTATATAAAGGCATTTAGCAAAATTCTTAAACCTAATGGAAGATTGATTATTGCCGTACCAAATTATACAAGTTATGATGCTCAATTTTATAAGAAATATTGGGCAGCTTATGACGTACCTAGACACTTATATCATTTTTCACCAGAATCAATCCGTGTACTTTTAAAACAATTTGATTTGCAATTAATGCAAACAAAGCCAATGTGGTTTGATAGTTTCTATGTGAGTCTATTAAGTGAAAAATATAAGAAAACAGGTGTTTGGGGTATTATAAGAGCTGGAATTATTGCTAGCATTTCCAATCTTAAAGCTTT
>JALRFB010000180.1 GCA_023256555.1 Sediminibacterium sp.
TGAGTATATGGGTGATTGGTTTATGTGGGCAGTAGTAGCGGAGAAAAATGGAGGTACTGTTTCTGGTGCTAAAGGAACAACTTTAGATCCAAGACAACGTTATTATTTCTATCGTCAAAATACATCTGGTGCGAACGTTAACGAGATCACTTTATCTTGTATTACTTCTGCAAAACCAGCACATTATGCAGATGGTCAACCTTTCTGTTATATTGGAACTGGTTATTGGGGTCGCGACCACGGTGATAACAGTGGTACTCCTCCAGATGGTTCTTTCAGAACTACATGGGGTATTTACCCAGCAGGTGGTTTATTTGATGAAAACCAAAATACTAAAGTTGGATTAGAAGTAGGTGGTAAAGGTGCAGGTATCTTGCCAATCTGGAACTCTGAATTCACGCACTTTAAATTAGCGGAAGCTGCTGCAACTGGTGTTATCACTGGAGGTATGAGTGCAGCAAGAGCTAGCTTAGAAACAGCAATCAGAAACAGTATGGCAAAAGTAACTGGATTCCCTGCAACAGTAGGGGTAACTCCAAGTGCAACTTATGCTGCTACTTCAACTACAATTAACAACTACGTAAATTTAGTGTTGGCTTCTTTTGATGCAGCTACTACTGATGATGCTAAGTTGGGAATTATTATGAAAGAATTTTATTTATCTACTTGGGGAAATGGTTGGGAAGCATACAATGCTTACCGTTTAACAGGCTATCCTAAGAACATGCAACCAACTGTGTATTCTCCAACTCCAGGATTCTTTATCCGTTCATTCTACTATCCTTCAGTGTATGTGAATAGAAACTTGAATGCTCCAGCTCAAAAAGCTTTGGGTGTGAAAGCTGAAAAAGTATTCTGGGATAATAACGCAGATAATTTCATCAATTAATAAATTTGACAATAATGAAAAAAATATTCAATAAAATATTAATTGCAATTGCCTTTACGGCATTGGTTTCTTCTTGTCAAAAAGACGACCTTGCACTTAATAATCCATTTGTTGACATTAACAACTTAGGGAAAGGTGCATATGTTACCTTGAACTCTGTAACAAATGCCAACTTAAACTATGCTGCTATTGATGCTTCAACAGTAGGTGTAAAAATCGATGCATATAATAATGGTGTAAAAATCAAAGAAGTAAAGTTGTATGTATATAAAGGATCTTCTTCTGATCCTGCTGCTTGGAAATTAGTGAAAACTGTTCCAATGTCTGGTACAACTACTATTTCTGCAACAGGTGCAGAAATAGCTAAAGCTTATGGTACCACCACTGCAGCATTATTCTCTCCAGGACAGTTTTATACTTTCTATCACCAATTAGTGACTGAAGATGGTAAGACCTATGATATTTCTAATACTGTAGGTGCTTTGGAATCAAATGGTAACTACAACGCATGTATGCGTTGGACTGCTTTTGTGGTTTGTCCATTTACAGGAGGCATGACTGGTTTATATACAGTGAAGCAAGACGACTGGGCTGACTGGAATGTTGGAGATGTAGTATCTGTAACAGATGGTCCTGGCGCTAATCAAATTAACTTATCTAAAGTTTGGCCTAATCCAGCTTATGGAGATAAAGTAAATGATTTAGTAATTAATGTTGATCCAGCTACAGGTGCGGCTAAATTGGCTACTAACAATGTAATTTTTGCTAACTATGGCCAAAATACAAGTGCATATATCCCAAGTTCTGGTACTAACGGATATGTATTCTCTTGTACAGGTTATATTGGCTTGAAGATTGGTATTAAGTATGGTTCTACCGATTATGGTACTAATACTTTAACCTTACAAAGAAAATAAACTTCAAAGTTTATATAGTAAAAAGGCCCTCCGAATTTCGGAGGGCCTTTTTTTATAATACTATCGGTTCTTGATGGCTATCTAGGAATTGGTATTCTACCAAATGACTAGCATTAGAAGCCTGTGATTTTAATTTAATCTTATACTTCTTCTTCCAGCGCTTTATAATGCTTGTAAATAAGCCCTTGGTTAAATGTGAGTGAATGATAGGGTGCACCAATAAAACCAAAGATTTGTGGCCATGAGTGGCTAAATAAGCTAATTTCTTTTCCATCTCGTCTTCTAGTAATAAAGTTGACGTGATTTTACCTGTACCATTACAAGCTGGGCAATCTTCGGAGGTATTAATATTTACTTCAGGTCGAATTCTTTGACGCGTTGCTTGCAATAAACCAAATTTAGAAATAGGTAATACGGTATGTCTAGCACGATCGGTCTTCATAAAACCTTCCAATGCTTCTTGAACCTTCTTTTTATTTTCAGGAAGTTTCATATCAATAAAATCGATCACAATAATACCTCCTAAATCTCTAAGCCTTAATTGTCTTGCAATCTCTTCTGCAGCTTCCATATTGGTCTGCAATGCATTTTCTTCTTGGTTATTGCTTACACTTTTGAAACCTGAGTTAACATCAATTACATGTAAAGCTTCGGTATGCTCAATAATTAAATATGCACCACTTGGCAGGTTAACCGTTTTCCCAAAACCAGATTTTACTTGTTTAGTAATACCATACTGATCAAAAATATCATTTTCTGTATTGTGAAAACTTAAGATGTTTGCCTTTTGCGGTGCGATTCTTTGTAAATAATTTAAAGTATGATCATATACTTTTTTATCATTCACCACTATCTTATTAAAATCTTCGTTTAATAAATCTCTTAGTATACTATTGGTTTTACTCTCCTCGCTCATAATGCGAGTAGGAGCAACAGCGCCTTTCAGATTTTTTTGAATAGCTGTCCAGTTAGCAATCAGGCTTAATAAATCTTCATGTAAT
>JALRFB010000181.1 GCA_023256555.1 Sediminibacterium sp.
TTTCCAACCAAGAATTTTCAGCATTGGGATGTAAGGGCATTAAAGGCTCGGTAATATAATCAGGTTGCTCCACTAACTTTACAGTACAAGGGCTAGTAAGATATATTGATCCATCATTGGCACTTATTTCTATACCTTGTTCTAAGCGCTTTGTGGTCTCTAGAGTCATTTTATTTTTTACTTGAACCAAATATGTTCTTACATGTGGCTTTTCTCCCTGAAATAATAATTTAGTGATTTTCTTATTAGTAGTTAATAAAAGAAGCCCTTCAGAATTTTGATCCAATCTGCCAATAGCATGAGTTCCTTCTGGAAAATCATAATTCAAATCACCTAGTAAATTCACTTTGTGTGAGCTAATAAATTGAGAGACCATATTGACTGGCTTATAAATAATAAAGTATCTCTCGGTATTCATGCCGGCAAATTACTTAATATTGTATATGCAACAAGCTTTTAGAAATATTCATACTTCACAAAAACATATTTTGACTTATTTGGATTATAAATAGTCAAATCTTTTAGTGCATCTTTATTTGCAGCAGCAATATATCCTAATCTGTCTCCAATCATTGACATTTTTTCAAACCTTCCATATGCCTCAATGATAAAATAAGTTCCATCTTTAGACCATTTGGGAGATTCTAAATGCCTTAACTCTCTTGTTACCATACTAGACTTGCCAGTTTGCACATCATAAACATACAATGAACTAATCACCGTTTTGCCTTCTGGGACTTGCGCGTTTAAAATAGTTGCAAAAATCAAGAAAGGAAAGGATAATAAAATATTTCTCATAGATATTTATTAAGACAGATGATATCAATGTTCTAAGTCATAATAAATATAAAACAAATTCAGATTCAAGTCCCGAAATCATTGGTTGATATGCTGTTTAAGTATGCTCACCAGCGTTCCAGCTTGTTGAACACCTGGTTGCCTCCATTTAATTTCTCCATTTTTAAATATGGCCAAAGTAGGGACACTAGAAATATTTAATTCTGAAGCAAGTTGTTGATTTTTATCAACATCAATTTTAATGATTCTTACCTGACCACCTAATTGCTGATTTACTTGCTCTAAAATTGGGGGCATCATTTTACAAGGACCACACCAAGTGGCAAAAAAATCGACTAAAACGGGCTTGTCCCCTTTGATGATTGTTCCAAATGTTTCTGGAGTAGACATAAAAATTTATTTTATTTCTGTAAATTCTATTTCTTCCTTTGAAGATGGGTTATTATAAGTAGATCTAGTGGGTATACCACAACCTGAATTATAACCACAGCCAATTTTATATTTAGCACCAATGATTGAGTAAATAATAAAAAAACCTCCAGCTACTGCTGGAATATAGTCATTAGATTGATAGCCAATAATAACCATCGACCCTCCCATTACTAAACGCATCATTAAGATCCAGTCAATATTTGAAATCAATTTTTTCATACTAATTATTTATACAAAATTAAATATTCATACTGTTTTGTTTTGTGACATTTATTACATTTAAGAGTATCTTCACTATAGAATTTGATAGAAAATGATAACAAGAGAAAAATTAGTACAATTATTCCCAGACTGGGAAAAAGGACTTTATGAAGAAGTATTGGAACACGCCACCTTTAAGACTGCAGAAGCAGGAGAGATTTTATTAAAGAAAGGTCAAAATATTAAGTCCGCAATGCTGGTTACCGAGGGTACTGTTAAACTTTATCAAGAAGACGATGAGGGCTCTGAATTTTTTATGTACCATTTAAATCCAGGAGAAGCTTGTGCAGTCACTTTGGTTTGTAATTTCCACCTAGAGCAAAGCCAGGTATTAGCAAAAGCATTAACAGACATAAGTTATATTGCCATACCTCTTGAGTATATGGATAAATGGTTGCAAAAATACAAGAGTTGGCATTATTTTGTGATTCGCACTTACAGAAGTAGATACGAAGAATTACTAAAAACGATCAATGAAATCGCATTCAAGAATATGGATGAAAGATTGGAATTTTATATTAAAAGACAGGTAGAGCAATCTGGTAAAACAGTCAAACTAACCCACCAAGAAATTGCCAATGACCTAAATACTTCGAGAGAAGTTATTAGCAGACTTTTAAAGAAAATGGAAAATAATGGCTGGATAAGTTTAAGTAGAAATGAATTTGAATGGATAAAAAAATAAGGTATGTGATAAATGTCACTATTTAATTACAGGAGATGTTGAACTTTTGCAATAGAAAATTTTAATCTATGCAAAATATCATCGAGCAAATCAAAGCAAAAAAAGGAACATTATTGGACGTTAGAAGCGTTATGGAATTTGAAGGAGAACATATTAATGGTGCAATTAATATCCCTTTAGATACTGTTGAATCAAAAATAAAAGAAATTGCAGCTATGCCAAAACCAATAGTAGTGTATTGTTTAAGTGGGGGCCGAAGTGGTGTAGCAACAAGTATTCTACAACAAAATGGCATATCAGAAACCTATAATGGAGGTGGAATTTTTACATTAAATAATATTTTAAACAACAATTAATATGTTTAGTTTCTTAAAAAAGATTTTTGGACCAGGAACTGATTTTAAGGCATTAAAAGAAAATGGAGCCATTATTATTGACGTAAGAACTCCTCAAGAATTTGATCATGGACATATTCAAGGTTCAAAAAATATTCCTTTGGATAAAATTCAAAGAGAAATAAAGACAATCAAAAACCTGAACAAGCCAATTATTACAGTATGTCGAAGCGGATCAAGAAGTGGAATGGCGAAAAGAATGCTTCAAGGTGCAGGTATTGAGGTATACAACGGC
>JALRFB010000182.1 GCA_023256555.1 Sediminibacterium sp.
AGACCCATGGCTTCCTAAAAATTTTCAATCCGCCCCAATACCCATAAAATATTATCAAGTATTTGAAGAACAAATTGGCTTTATTCCTAATCTATCTATAATTGATTTATTATTTTGTATAGGAGGGAAACAAGGACAAGCTTTATTAAAATCTTCTTAAACTATCGACTCTAGACAATTCTGGATGTCTTTTTAAGAATGTATTTGCCCAGTTTTCATATTGTAATACCTCATGCCATTCTTGACTATTCTCTAAATAATTCAAAGCTTCTTTTTCAGATTCAATATTGGCTAATTTAGCATTTAATAATTCTTTTCTTAATTGATAGTTTTGTAAAAGGGATCTAAGTAATAATTTCTCAGCAACTTCAAACTCTATTGAATCTCTGGTTTTAGAATAATTTACCATTTGGTATTGATCTTCTCTGGTTTTAATCCAATTAACAGCATTAGAAACAACAGCTTTATACTCTTCTTCTTTAAATGGAGTTGGAGCTGGTAAAGGCGCTTTTAACTTGGCAATCACAATAATGGGTGATTTAAGTTTTTTATGATCAATTCGAACCGAGTTTGTTTTTGCGTATATATAATTAGTATTAGGATTTTTAGATTGAAAACTGATTGTCTGTTTAGATAGGGGATTTGAAGACTTTTCAATGCCAATACTTGTCATGATTAAAACCAATGATGCTAACACAACTTGAAAAAAAGGAAACTTAGATTTTAGAGGAATTTGATGAATATGTTGAATTCTTTTTAATAATGCTTTTTGTGGACCAATAATATTCAATAAAAATGAATTTTGCTCTTTTTTTGCAACTAATGCTAATTGATATAAAGATTTAGAATACGATAATGGATTTCCAAAATGGTTCATCACCCATTCATCACTGGCTAACTCTCTTTGCGAATTGATTTCTTCTAGAAAGAAATAAGAGAATGGATTGAAAATTAAAACCGTATGAGCTAATTGAATGATCACTTGAATCATGAAATCATTTCGAACAATATGTGCCACTTCGTGCAATAAAATCAATTTAACTTCTTCAATAGATAAATGATTAAAAATGGAAAAAGGTAATAATATTACTGTATCCATCCAACCAAAAGTAATAGGGGATTGAATGATATTAGATTGTCCAATTTGAATATTATTTAGACCTATTTTGTTTAATTCTTGATGCCAAAATTGATTTTGCTCAAAAGATGCAGATTGCTTTAAATGTTGAAGTTGTTTAAACTCCAGCAATAAATAAATTGAATACAACAGAATAGAAATTAAATATATGACTCCTATAAAAGGAATCATATTCATCCAAAAAGAATTATTGGATAATTGAATAGTTGTAAACTTAAAAGTACCAATATTAGGATGGGTAATTGATATAATAAAATAAATAGAAGCTGCAATTTCTGCAAGAACAGCAAACCCAAAAGATTTAGATGCACTTAATCTTGCAACAAATTTAAACACCTTATACATTAGGAATAATATGGACATCATCCATATACTATTCATCATTGCATTAGGTATTTGAAATAAGATAGACATCAAACTTATTTTCTTTTTTCTATTTGTTCAATCAACAATTTGATCTCTGCTAATTCTTCATGAGAAGATTGATGATTCCCCAAAGCTTGTAACACTAATTGAGCACTATTACCACTAAATAATGTTTTAATCATTTTAGAGATATACTGTTCTTGGGCTTTCTCTTTTTCAAAAGCAGGGGTATAAATATGTGTTTTTGATGCTTCATTTCTTGAAACCAAACCTTTCTCGTGCATGATTTGCATCAATTTTAAAGTAGTGGTATAACCTACGTCTTTTGTTAATTGAACCACTTCATGTACTTCTCTAACAGAAGCATTTCCTTTATCCCAAAGAATGCTTAAAATTTCTAATTCGCTTTCAGTTGGCTTGAATTGTTTGGACATATTATTACGATTAAATTCGTATGTAATATACGAAATTGATGGTAATAACAAAAAATCCCCCCGAAAATTCGGAGGGATTTTTTGTTAAAATATTTTAAAAACTACTTATTTCTTCTGTAAGTAAGTAGCATATTTTGCATTTTGCTCTTCAGTCAAAGCTTTACCATTTACAGTAATTTGACCATTTTTAATTTGAATACTTACATTATCCTTAGGTGCTAAACCATCTTCTTGTAAAGCCTGCAACAATGTTTTAGTATCAGCAGTAATTGTAACAGTAGTAGCTGAATCTGCCACAACCTTAGTACTATCAGTGTTAATTACAGAGATCTCTACAGTTTGTGAAGTTGTTTTAGTAGTTCCTTCAGTTGGATGCATATGCGCTAAAGTTGGCGCTAATACTAAGGAAACAATAGACATTAACTTAATCAAGATATTCATTGAAGGACCAGATGTATCTTTAAATGGATCTCCCACAGTATCACCTGTTACAGATGCTTTATGTGGTTCTGATTTTTTATAGAACATCTCACCGTTGATTTCAACACCTTTTTCGAAAGATTTTTTAGCATTATCCCAAGCACCGCCAGCGTTATTTTGGAAAATACCCATTAAAACGCCGCTTACAGTTGCACCAGCTAAGAAACCACCTAAAGCTTCTGGGCCTAGTGTGAAACCAATTAAAATAGGAGAGATAATAGTAATGGCACCTGGTAACATCATTTTCTTTAAAGAAGCTTCTGTTGAGATCGCTACACACTTATCATATTCTGGCTTACCTGTACCTTCCATAATTCCAGGAATAGAACGGAACTGACGACGAACTTCTTCCACCATCGCCATTCCAGCTTCACCCACCGCACG
>JALRFB010000183.1 GCA_023256555.1 Sediminibacterium sp.
CTCGGCATTGTTGATTGAATGCTCTGCATAGAAACTATTGAATAATTTAGCTAATTCAAAAGCATAAATTGCCAGTTTAGAAGGATCTAAGTTTTCGGCTGCTTCATTAATGGTATCTGGGAAATTCGACAAAGCAATGATTAAAGCTTTTTCTAAAGGCAATAACTCATTGGTTTGAATCGTAACATTAGTACCAGTTTTTCTTAAAATACTTTTAATTCTAGCATGTGTATATTGAATAAATGGGCCAGTGAAGCCATGAAAATCAATACTCTCTTCAGGATTAAAAATCATTTTCTTTTTTGGATCCACTCTTAATAAGAAAAACTTCAAAGCACCTAATCCAATAGTATTGTATAAAGAAGTTAATTGCTCAGGTGTGAAATCTGATACCTTACCTAATGATTCTGTTTTCTCTTTTGAAATCTGAATCATTTCTTCCACTAAATCATCAGCATCAACAACAGTACCTTCACGGCTTTTCATTTTCCCAGTTGGCAATTCTACCATTCCATAGCTTAAATGATATATACCATCGGCAGCAGGTAATTGTAGTTTTTGGCAAATTAATTTCAATACTTTGAAATGATAGTTTTGTTCGTCACCTACCACATAGATGCTAGCATCCGTATTAAATTCTTTTTGCTTTACTTCAGCAAGCCCAATGTCTTGCGTAATATATACAGAAGTACCATCTTTACGTCTAACAATTTTTTCATCCAAACCGTCTGCTGTTAAATCAATCCAAACGGAGCTATCTTCTTTTTGGTAGAATACTTTTTTCTCCAATCCTTTTTCAACTAATTCTTTACCTAATAAATAAGTATTGCTCTCGTAATAAGTTTTGAAAAAATCTGAACCAATTTTTTTATAAGTAGCGTCAAATCCTTCATATACCCAGCTATTCATGCGCTTCCATAAATCTATTGTGGCTGCATCTCCTTGTTCCCATTTCAACAACATTTCTTGTGCAGCTTTTTGAATTGGTGCTTCCTTCTCCGCTTCCTCTTTGCTCATGCCTTTTGCAACCAATGCTTCTACTTCAGCTTTGTAAGCATCATTGTATTTTACATAATAATCTCCAACAAAGTGGTCACCTTTTTGATGAGTATCAGCAGGCGTGGAGCCATTTGCAAACAATTGCCAAGCAATCATGCTTTTACAAATATGAATACCTCTATCATTTACAATACACGTTTTTACCACATCGTTTCCTTGCAATTTTAAAATCTCGGCAATACTCCATCCTAAGAAATTGTTTCTAAGATGTCCTAAGTGCAAAGGCTTATTGGTATTAGGGGAGGAGTACTCCACCATTATTTTTTTAGGATTAGCAATGCTAGGTAACAAGTTATCAGGATTTAAAGATTTTATAAATCCAAGCCAATAGCTATTACTTATAGATAAGTTTAAAAACCCTTTGACAATATTAAAATCAGTAACAGTTTCTGGTAATGCTACTTTAATAGTATTTCCTAATTCTTGTCCCAAAGCATCTGGTGATTTACCCAATTGTTTTACAAATGCAAATAATACAATAGTGTAGTCACCCTCAAATTCAGGTTTAGTAGCATTCACCAATACCTGTTCTGGAGTAATTGAAACACCATACAAAGTATTTATACAATTTGCAGTGGTCTGCTTAATATTCGTTATCAGATTCATAAAATTGGGTTACCGACTGCAAAAGTAATTAATTAAGATTACCTTTGAAGCATTCATGTTGAAACTACACGATTTTATTAGCAAGCTTATTCTTGATCTAATTGATTGGGTATATCCCATTTTCAAGAAATTCATGCCTTTGAAAACCTTCCGTTATGCTGCTTGTGGCGGCGCCAATACGGTATTAGATATCCTACTTTTCTTTGTCTCTTATAATTTTATCTTACATAAGCAAGCTCAACATATTGGTTGGTTAACAATTAGTCCCCATATTGCATCCTTTATGATTAGCTTTTGCGTCACTTTCCCTATCGGATTTTATTTGAGTAGGTATGTGGTTTTTCAAGAGACTTCTGTTAAAAAGAGCAAGCAATTATTTAAGTATTTCTTTGTGGTATTGGGCTGTATCTTACTTAACTATATCTTTTTAAAGTTATTTGTAGACTATTTTGGATGGTACGCGACTCCCGCAAAGATTGTGACCACCTTCTTTGTAGTCATTTTTAGCTATACCAGTCAGAAGAATTTTACCTTTAAAGGCAGTCCTGAGATCGTTTAAACTGCCAAATTCGGACCATTTTTGGGTCAGATTAGGACATTGCTGACAATATTTCACTCCTTTTTAGCCTTTGGCATTATGGCATAAAGATTGCTTCTATCATGGTAATTAATCATTGAAAATCAATCATTATGGGAAAAATAATCGGAATTGACTTAGGTACTACAAATAGTTGTGTATCGGTAATGGAAGGTGGTGAACCAGTTGTTATCGCTAATGACGAAGGAAGAAGAACTACCCCTTCGGTAGTGGCTTTCTTAAAAAATGGCGAGCGTAAAGTGGGAGATCCAGCTAAAAGACAAGCTATTACCAATCCACAAAACACTATTTCTAGTGTGAAGCGTTTTATGGGACGTCGTTTTAACGAAGTAACTAGTGAGTTAAGTTTAGCAAGTTATAAAGTAGTTCAAGGGGATAACGATACTGTACGTGTTCAAATTGAAGATCGTGTTTATACTCCACAAGAGATTTCTGCGATGGTGCTTCAAAAAATGAAGAAGACAGCAGAAGATTATTTAGGTGCTGAAGTAACAGAAGCAGTTA
>JALRFB010000184.1 GCA_023256555.1 Sediminibacterium sp.
CAAAAAGGGGATACCCCAAATTCTGATTTTCAAAAACTCAATTACAGTATTGGCTCTATCAGCATCCTGCAATAAGGCATGAAAAATGCTTGGGGCTATTAAGTAAGTGAAACTAATCCCCAACACAGATAAGAATAAAGAAATGATGACACCTTGTGAAAAGAGAACGCCAATTTCATCAATTCGATTTTCACCAGCTCTTCTTGATATTAATGCTTGTAAACCATTGTTGAGCCCTTGTCCCATTACACCAAAAATGAGGTAGTAAACGCCTGTAATCCCACCAATGGCCAAGGCCTTTTTACTAAGGGCACCTAAAAAAATATTATTAATTACAAAATTCACTTGAGGTACCATTATAGCTAAAGCAATCGGTAAAGCTATAGCTAATATTTGCTTACTACTTATATTTACCTGTAAAGATGGGGTAGAAGGTGAATGGCTCATAAATGTTTACAAATCTACAATTAGTTTTAGTAAAGAACTGCCTCTTTTTTTATATCATTGCATAAGATTTTACAACATGGCAAAGAAGAAAATTGGTATTTACGGTAATTTAGAAAGCACTGCTAATCATAAAGTAGAAGATTTATACATTATTGTAGATAATCAATCCATACATTTTGTGGTAAAGCATTTGGTTTCGAACAACTATATTGCTTTTGAATCTTTTGTAAGTGGAACTGATTTAAACGGTTTTTCTCAATTACTAGCCTACTTGCAAAACAATTCCAAATTAATGCATGCTGTATATCAACATGTTCATTTTGTAATGAATAACAGTAGAGTTCTTATTAGCAAGAGTCAAGCTTTTAAAGACCATACCATTTATCAAAATGAATTAAATATGCTTTTTGGAAATCAATCAGATCATGAATTATTGGTTACTCCTTTACATGAAGATAAAGTAGTGGTTTCTTCTATTCCAGATATTTATCAAACATTGTTAACTAGAGCTTTCCCCACAGGTAAATGGTCGCATTATTTAACTGCTTTATTGCAAAATGCTACTGAAGAAGGTGTATATATTTACTTTTTTGATGGCTATTATATTGCTTTAATTAGAGATAAAAAAACAGTTCAGCTTGTTAAATATTTTGAGGAATCGGAAGATGCTCAAAATGTTTATAATATTTTGAATGCATGTAAACATACTCAAATTGATCCCAATAACTCAGTTCTTCATTTAGTAGGATATCATCCTGATAACAATCATTGGGTCATAGAATTAGGAGCTTATTTCAAAGATGCCAATATTGAACAAACCACACAAAATGGGGTAGTAAAGTCGCTACAACAAGAATACCCGCAACATCATTTTGCCACTTATTTTATTTTTTAAATGAGAATTATATCAGGAAAATATGGAGGGCGTCGTATTCATCCTCCCACCAATATGCCCTATACTAGGCCAACTACTGATATTGCAAAAGAAGGTCTTTTTAATATTTTACATACAAGAGTATCCATTGAAGATGCAAATACCTTAGACTTGTTTGGTGGAACTGGTTGTATAAGTTACGAATTAGCCTCAAGAGGTGCTAGCAATTTAACGATTGTAGAGAAAGATGGAGCGATGGCTGATTTTATCAAAAAGAATGTCGAATTATTGAAAATAGATAATGTACAATTATTGAGAATGGATGTTTTTCAATTTTTAAATACTTGTAATAATCAATATGATGTCATTTTTGCAGGGCCTCCTTATGCATTAAATACCATTGACGATTTGCCTAAAATTATTGTTCAAAAAAAACTGATTGCACCAGAAGGTTTTTTTGTATTAGAACATACCCCAAGAAATAATTACGAGAAATTTGAAGGTTTTAAGTTTGCTAGAAATTATGGGTCTACGATTTTTAGTTTTTTTCAATGTGAAGATTAATTCATTATAATCATGTTAAAATCGGACGCAAGAAAAGAGTTATTGAAAAAACGTAAAGCGTTAACCGAATCTGATTGTATTAAATTAGATGACTTATTATTGATTCAACTCCAAAAATTGGATTGGTCTACAACCAGAATAGTAGGAAGTTTTTATCCTTCAGATGCACATGCTGAACCCAATAGTTTGTTATTAGTTAAATTTCTGAAATATTATATACCTGAATTGGTTGTGGTATATCCTGTTATTCATGAAAATGGTTCTACCATGGATTTTTATGAAGAAACAGAAGAACTATTGGTCAATCAATGGGGAATTCATGAACCTATTCCAAACAAGCTTTATGTCCCAGAGCAAATTGATACTTTTCTTGTTCCTTTAATTGGTTTTGATCAGTCCGGACATAGAATTGGATATGGAAAAGGTTATTATGATAGGTATTTTGCAAGAACAGGTAATAGGGTTAAAAGAATAGGGCTTTCTTATTTTGAACCAATGGCTAATTTTGAAGATACCCATCAATTTGATGTACCTTTGTCTCATTGCATTACGCCTTGGAACAATTATGAATTTTAACAACCTTTTTTTAAAATCTTTTAGAGTTTTATTATTACCCTTTGCTATTTTATATGGCTGGATAGTAGCATGCAGAAATTGGTTGTACAATAAACAATATTTAAAATCAGTTAGGTTCAATGTACCCATGATTTGTATTGGTAATTTATCGATGGGAGGAACTGGAAAATCACCGATGGTTGAACATTTACTTTCGATACTTTCTGATGATTATAAAATGGCCACATTAAGTAGGGGGTATAAGCGTAAAACAAAAGGATATGCTTTAGCAAACGCACAAACCACTGCATTAGAAATTGGT
>JALRFB010000185.1 GCA_023256555.1 Sediminibacterium sp.
ATGTGTACCAAATTATTTATACCGTATAATAATAAACAGATTACAAAATAGGCAATCAGTTTTTTTGTTGCATAAGGTATTGGATATACTTGTTGTCCCCATTGATAACTCACTACCATCATAGTGCCATAACAGAAAAAAGTAGCCCATGCACTGGCCATATAACTAAAATGAGGAATGGCAATATAGTTAATGATTACAGTAATCAATGCCCCTAATAAAGTAATCCATGCGCCTGCCATTGTTTTGTTGCTTAGCTTATACCAGATACTTAAATTATAGTATACCCCCAAGAACATATTGGCAATTAATAAAATAGGTACTACTCTTAAACCCACATACATGGCGGGGTTACGAATAAATTGTTTCCAAATATCTAAGTATAAAACAACACCCAAGAACATAATACATAGTGTAATCACAAAAAATTTCATGATTCTTGCATAGGTCTTAGGGGCTTGATCTGTGGTAGCTGTTTTAAAGAAGAAAGGTTCTGCGCCCATTCTAAAAGCTTGAATAGAAATAGTAATTAAAATAGATAATTTATAACAAGCAGCATAAATACCAACTTCCATTTTGTTGGCTTCAACAGATCCACCTGGTGCCCACCAGCCTAACATGATTCTATCAAAAGTTTCATTCACCATACCACCAAAACCCACTAAAATCAATGGCAATGCATACACCATCATTTGTGCCCATAATTTTATATCAAAAGAAAAACGCAGCGCACGAATTTCTTTTTGCAACAATAAAAGCACAAAAATATTTTGAATAATATTAGCCAATAAAATATAACCCACTGCCCAATCTGTTTTAAAAGTGGTTGCCCAAAAGCTTTCAGGATTTGCTTGAGCCAACTGTGGAATAGTGCTGATGAAAAAATAAGTAGCTGCAATATTTAATACAATGCCTCCCACTTTAATAAAGGCAAATTTCTTAGGTTGATCTGATAATCTTAATCTTGAAAAAGGGATCGTAGTTAAGGCGTCCAAGCCAACTACCCAGGCCATCATGGTAATATATTCTGGATGGAGATTTATTTGCAATAATGTACTCAATGGTCCACTCCAAAATAACATCGCTAATACCACCAAGCTTGTTACAAAAATCATGGAGAAGCTACTAGTATGATAAATTTTCTCTTCGTTTTCTTTAGAGCCAAATCTAAAATAGGCAGTTTCCATGCCATGAGTAACAATCACATTCAAGAAGGGAATGAAAGAATAAATAATGGACATTTCCCCGTATGCGGCTTCGGTAAACTTATAGGTAAGATAAGGCGTCAACAAATAGTTGATAAACCTTGCAGCTATAGAACTCAATCCATACCATGCAGTTTGACCGGCTAATTTTTTAATACTACTCAAGGGGTTGAAATTACAGCTAAATTAGTGAAAATAGTTTTGTTTATCTTCATGGAATAAATCTTAGAAAATGAGGCTAGTTATACAAAGAGTTACAGAAGCCAGTGTAGTAGTGGAGGGAGCTGTTATTGGGGCCATTCAAAATGGCTTGATGATTTTAGTGGGAATTGAAGATGCCGATACACAGGAAGATATAGAATGGTTAGCAGGTAAAGCCACCAATTTGCGCATTTTTGATGATGCAGAAGGGGTGATGAATTTGAGTGTTAAAGATATTGAAGGAGATATATTATTGATTAGTCAGTTTACATTACATGCTTCCACTAAAAAAGGGAATAGACCTTCTTATATTAATGCTTCCAAACCTTCAATTGCAGTGCCTTTATATGAATCAATGATAAAGGCCTTGGAAAAAGAAATGGAAAAACCTATCCAAACCGGAAAATTTGGAGCAGATATGAAAGTAAGTTTATTGAATAATGGTCCAGTGACTATTATTATGGATTCAAAAAATAAAGATTTTTAAAATAACAATATGAGTGATATTACAATTCAAGCAGCACAATTAAAAGTGGACGAATGGATCAAAACCATTGGTGTAAAATACTTTAGTGAATTAACCAATTTGGGGATCTTGATGGAAGAAGTAGGAGAGTTATCTAGAATAATGGTGCGTAAATATGGGGAACAATCTTTTAAAGGAAAGGAAGAAGATTTGGTCTTAGGTGATGAGATGGCAGACATTTTGTTTGTATTAATCTGTTTGGCTAATCAAACTGGGGTGGATTTAACCAAGGCTTTTGAGCAAAACCTTTTGAAGAAAACGAACAGAGACAAGGATAGGCACCAAAACAACGAAAAATTACACCAATAGGCAATCTCGCCTTATATTTGCAAACTATGAGCAAGACGCCAACAGATAATACATTACAAGCGATTATTTCGCATGCAAAAGAATATGGATTTGTATTTCCAAGTAGTGAAATCTATGACGGATTAGGTGCCGTATATGATTATGGTCCTTATGGTGCTCAATTAAAGAAAAACATTCGTGATTATTGGTGGAATTCCATGACACAAATGAATGAAAATATAGTTGGTATTGATGCAGCTATTTTTATGCATCCAACAACTTGGAAGGCGAGCGGACACGTGGATAGTTTTAGTGATCCATTGATAGATAATAAAGACAGTAAGAAAAGATACCGTGTAGATCATCTATTAGAAGCACATGCAGACAAAATGATCGAAAAAGGAGATCAAGCAGGAGCTGATAAATTGTTAGCTGATATGGATGCTTTATTGGCTAAAGATGATTTTGCTGGATTGAGTCAATTAATCGCTGATCATAAAATTGTTTGTAGCGTAAGCGGAACAGGC
>JALRFB010000186.1 GCA_023256555.1 Sediminibacterium sp.
TAACAGGCAGGTTCGTACTCTTTACAACAGCTTCTGTTAATCTTACCATCAAGTCCAAGTCTTTTAAAACCCCTGCACCTGCACCTTTCATCGCCACTTTTTTCACAGGACATCCAAAAATGATATCAATTAAATCTGGATTCACTGTGTCCACAATTTTAGTGCATAAAGCCATGGCTTCTTCATCCCCGCCAAATATTTGAATGCCTATAGGACGCTCATAGTCATAGATATCTAATTTTTGTCTACTCTTAATGGCATCTCGAATAAGCCCTTCGCTACTGATAAATTCGGTATACATTAGGTCTGCACCATTGTCTTTACACACTGCCCTAAATGGGGGATCACTTACGTCCTCCATGGGCGCTAATAAAAGCGGGAAATCTGGTAATTGTATGTTGCCTATAGATACCATATGAATTCATTATCTTGCATCTAACCGATACGGTTGCAAAGGTACCAATAAATTATTTTACATGGAATCTGGTTTAAATTCAATTTTTGCAATGTCAGGGCCAATGCGATTGGCTTTGTTTATGGCCATTACGGGTATTTGTATGATAGCAGGTGCTTTTATTAGCTTTTCTATAGTGGGTTTAATAATGCATGCTAGTTTGGCGGATATGCAAACAATTTTGCTCTCTCCTGAACATGTTATGATGGCTCAGTTTGCAAATGCCTTGGCTTCTGTGATTGCTTTTGGAGGTCCAAGTATTGCCATTGCTTTTTTTGCGAAAGGATATTGGTTACGCAATATGGGTTTCAATAAAATTAACAATGTGGAACAAGTTATTATTGTTATTGTATTGGCAATTGCAGGTTTGTTTTTAAGCGGAGCCCTAGGTGATTTAACGGAAAAAATTCCTTTATCTGCATCCATGAATGCTTGGGCAAAAAGCATGGAAGATCAATATAAAAAAGCACTTTTAGCAATGACTCAAATGAAATCATTAATGGATTTATTGGTTGCTATTATTGCTGTTGCACTTGTGCCTGCTATTGTTGAAGAACTTTTCTTTAGAGCAAGTTTGCAAAAAATATTAGTGGATTGGTTTGGAAAACCTTACTGGGCCATTGTAGTGACTGCGATTATTTTTAGCGCCTTTCATTTTTCTTATTTTGGTTTTTTATCTAGGATGTCTTTGGGTATCGTTTTGGGATGTGTTTATTTTTTTTCTAAATCTATTTGGCTACCCATGTTAATGCATTTTATTAATAATGCCATTGGTGTGTCTACTTTGTATTTTGTAAGAGCAGATCCTCAAAAGGTTGAAGCAGTAGTGAATGGCAATCTCACTTATTATTGGGTTTTTATTGCTATTATTGTAGTGTATCTATTACTTAAAAAATTAAAAGAGTATGGCGCTTAATATATCTGTGTTTAAAACAAGAACACTTTCAGCTATTGTTTTTGTAGTGATTATGATGGCTGGATTGGTGATTAATCAATGGTCTTTTTTCATCTTGTTTACTTTAATTCAATTAGGCTGCTTGAATGAATACATTCAATTGATGGGTAAAATATATCCAGAGTATGCTGGATTAGCGCCCACACATAGATGGGGTTTATTGGTGGTAGGTACTGTGATGATGATGGTATTGGCTCCCAATGTTTTAGGTATTAATGGAATAAGTATTAAATATATTGGAAGTAAAATTTTACCTGTATTATTAGTGATCATGGTGGCTGGTGAATTGTATTATAGAAAATCTAATTTACAGAATGTAGCGATCTCTTTTTTTGGTTTAATTTATATTCCAATGTGTCTAAGCCTGATGTTTCAATTGAGAAATTTCATGGTAAATACTTTCTTTATTAATTGGGCGTTTTCTATTCCTTTATTATTAATTGCTACAATTTGGATCAATGATACGATGGCCTATATTGTTGGCTCTTTTATTGGTAAAACGCCTTTATCTCCTGTCTCTCCAAATAAAACATGGGAGGGTACGATTGCAGGAATAGTAATTTCCGTTTTATTTGTTTCAAAAGTATTAGGTATTTGGATTCCAATTCAAGAAAAATATATTTTCTTAATAAGCGCAGTTGCTGCCATTGCTGGAACTTTTGGCGATTTATTTGAAAGTAAATTAAAAAGATTGGCAGGTGTTAAAGATAGTGGTACAATGATGCCTGGACATGGCGGTTTTTTAGATAGATTTGATTCAATTCTATTTGCTGTGCCATTTGTTTGGCTGGTTCTACAAATGCTGTTTTAATTTTTCGTAAGTTTGCGTTTTAATTGAAGTATATGACAATTCATAAAGAAGGTACTGCTACTATTTCCTTAGTTGCTCTTGTAGTAGGTTTATTAAATATTGCTAATTTCTCTTACTTATATCCTATAAGTGCTATTGCAGCATGGGCCGTTTTTATTGTATTATTAGGATTCTTTTTGTTTATAGTGTCTTTCTTTAGAAGTTAAATTGTGATCAGTACAAGTTTTGACCAACCATTGATCAAAATCGTTAATATTTTTTTGTTCAAGATCTGAAATCTCTGAATTGGATAAAAATACTTTTAAATTATGAAAAGACATTCCAGATCCTATAATTAGAATATTTTCTTTAATTAAACTGCTTAAAGCTTTGCCAATTTCTAAATGTTTTTTAGGGTCCAATCCTTTTAATAAAGATATTTGCACACATGGAATGGATGCATTTGGGTATAATAACTTTAGAGGTATAAATACTCCATGATCAAAACCTCTACTTTGATCGAGACTAGATTTAATATTAT
>JALRFB010000187.1 GCA_023256555.1 Sediminibacterium sp.
CCAACTGGTTGGAATGGATTTTCTATATCGAATGGGTGGATTTCTGTCTGGTACATTGATGGTATCGGGTAAAATACTTAAGCTAGCTGGCTTGGTTTGATAGATTTTTCCATCAACGCTAATAGGTACACCTTTTGCTAGTTGTTGTATTGCTTCTTTGGTGATGGCACCATCTACTTGTACCCAATAAGTTCTTTTATGTTCAAAGCTTGGATGTAATAGTTGATGATTGATCTTCGTATCGTTAGTGAGTAATAATAATCCTTCACTATCATAATCTAATCTTCCAACTGGATAAACATCTTTTTCTACTTCTATAATATCTTTCAAACATAATTTTCCATCAGTGGATGTGAACTGAGATAGTACTTGAAATGGTTTGTATAAAAGATAATATTGCATCAAAAAGTCTTACAAAAAACAAAGTCCCACTGTTGGTGGGACCTCGTATATGGATGGGTTAGTAAGTACGGGAATTGAATTCCCATCACAATATTAAATATACTTTATCCTAATTCAAAAAATTTTTTTAACAAATTTTTTGTGGTTATCCACAAATGGCCTAATTGATAGCATTCAATTTTTTATTTTTTAGCACATTAAAACAATAAATCTTCTTCATTATTTTTTTGAAATCAATTTTTTCATTCTTCTGAAACTCTTTATTCACAATAGTTTCAGCAATATCATTTTTTAATTGTTTCTTTGATGAATACATAACATCACTTCAATATTTTGATTGTTCATTGCAAAAATTTTGAGAGAAAAGGCCAAAAAAAAATTTTTTACAAAAAAGGCTCGTTACCTTTGATTTAGGCCAAAAAACACGATTATGAAGCTTTCTGCACCTGTTTCGGTACAATGGATATCTGAGTTAATAGCATCAGAAATTATAGGAAATCATCAATTGGAAATTACTGGAGTGAATGAAATTCATCAAGTAGAGAAAGGTGATATTGTATTTGTAGATCATCCAAAATATTATGATAAATGTTTGAACAGTGATGCAAGTTGTATCATTATCAATAATAAAGAAGTAAAAATTCCGGAGGGTAAAGCCATCTTGTTTTGTGAAGATCCATTTCAAGCTTATGTAAAAATAGTAAGCCATTTTAAACCTATTCAACATAGCGATACTGCTATAAGTAAGGATATAAAAATGGGTAAAGACACTATTATTATGCCTAATGTATTTATTGGTAATAATGTAAGCATTGGCGACAATTGTATCATTTATCCGGGTGTTTCTATTATGGCAGATACTATTATTGGAAATAATGTAATTATTCAAGCCAATACTGTTATAGGTAGTGATGCATTCTATTATAATACCAAAAAGAATCGCGCAGATTGGTACACTAAAATGCCTAGTTGTGGAAGAGTGATTTTAGAAGATAAGGTGGAAATAGGCGCTGGTTGCACCATTGATAGAGGTGTGAGTGGGGATACGATTGTTGGAAGAGGTACCAAAATTGACAATATGGTTCATATTGGTCACGATACCCAAACTGGAGCAAATTGCTTGTTTGCTGCAGGTGTGGCTATTGCGGGTGGTGTGAAAATTAAATCAGGTGTCACATTATGGGGTCAGGTAGGGGTAAATAAGACCATCACTATCGAAGAGAATGTGACCGTTATGGGTCATTCTGGAGTGGTTGGCTCTTTAGAAGCAGGGAAAACTTATTTAGGATTTCCAGCTGAAGAAGCAAATATTAAGCGCAGAGAATTTGTATGGATTAGACGTATTCCTGAACTATGGAAAAAAGTAATGGATTCAGAAAAATAAGTCAACTATAAATGATGTATCTGTGATAATTCCCTGCAAACCCTTTCAATAGTTGATTCGATAGTTCTGTATTTAAAAGAAGGGAAGGCTTCTAAAAATTTCTGATTATTAAAATGCACCACCGCTTGTGCAGTTGCAGCTGTTTCTTTAGTCAATAGTGGAGTCTTGCGGGTAAACAATGCTTTGATGGCTTCTAATCTCCAAACAATCGCAGCTAATGTTGGTGTTACTTTTCTGTGAGGAGGTCTTTTTTGAAAACCTTTTGCAATCTGGGTAAATATATCTCTGTAAGAACGATTGTCTCCACTTATGATATAGCGTTGTCCACTAATATCGGATTCCATTAATAATTGCATGGCATCAATTACATCTAATACATCCACAAATCCACTTACACCTTCTGTATACCATGGGAATTCATTATAAGCAGACTTAAATATTTCTGAAGAACCCTTATTCCAATCTCCTGCTCCTAATATTATAACTGGATTAACAATTGCAATATTCAAACCTTCTGCCATTCCTCTCCACACTTCCATTTCTGCCAAGTATTTAGATTTGCCATACACACTATTACTAGTAGCGGGGGTCCAATACATACTTTCGTCAACTGGCTTATCTTTTCTTATTCTTCCTAATGCTGCGACAGAACTTACAAAAACCAATTTTTGAATGTCTTGTTCCAAGCACTGATTCACTACATTCGCTGTACCTTCTACATTGGCGTGTAACATAGTGCCTGCTTGGCCTGGAGCAAAAGATACTATGGCTGCACAATGATATACATGTGTTACACCTTGCATCGCATCTTCTAAACTTGCTATGTCTAAAATATCTCCTTGCTTCCAGATTACTTTATCTGAACCTGCAAATACGGGTATTTGTTTTCTGTACAAAGCCACCACGGTCTTTCCTTTCTCTACTAAGGATTGAATTAAATGAGCGCCTA
>JALRFB010000188.1 GCA_023256555.1 Sediminibacterium sp.
CTTCTTGAACGTCTGGATTGATTTCTAAAATTTCAAAATACTTTTCTATGTTGATTTTATCTGTTATAAATTGTTTTTGCATATCAGTTATCATCCAAAGAGATGTTATGAAATTCTGAGACCAGGTAAAGATTAAGAAGATAGCACCTGCGGTTATAAAACCATTGAATAATAACCAAACTGCGAAAAGTATGGTTAAGTATCTAAATCCAGCAGTTGATAATCGAATGATGGTCAACCAATTATTTCCAGGTAGCCAAGTCTTTTCATAGGCTTGTTGATGAGCATCTTGAACATCATCCAAATCATTTAAGGATTTCTTTTCAGCTACTTCATTTTTAATCAAAAATACAAATCGATACAATTCAGAAATTGTTCTAGCTGTTTGATTTCTAGCGTCTCTTACTTCTCTCAATTTTGGTTGAAGATAAGTATTGAACTTATATATCGACCAAAGAAAAATAAAAGACACACCTAAGTAAGCGAATCCTATGTAGGAGCTAATATAAAACAACATCACAATTGAAACTATAAAGTTAGCAACTGCTGGAAGTAAGTGATAAACAAAAAGCTGAATTTGACCTTGAACTGATTGAAAACCAGATGTAATTATATTTTGTTTAACTCCGGAGTGTTCATTGATGTGTTGACCATTAGAAAATCCAAAATATTTTGCAATTGAAAAATGATTTAAATGGTTTGAGGCAGTTATATCAAGTTTTCTTATTTCAAGATTACCTTGATATCTTGAAATAAGAATTCTTACAAATACTCCTATTCCAGCTAATGCAGCTGATAGAAGAGCCGCGTTCATATAGCTTGGATCGTTAGAATGCTTCTGAATGATATCAAAAATATTACTTAAAAAATAAGTATTGATTCCATCAATGATGGCTGTAAAAAGAATACATAAGAAAATTACTCCAATAGTTTTTCTAAAAGGGTTAGCAAATTCCCAGATTCTTTTAATTAAAGTCCAATTTGACATTTATATTTATTTATAGGTTTCACCTTTGATTCGCAAAACTACAACTGGATTGTTTGGATCGTTTGTAGTGACAGTTACACTTTTGTTTATGAAACCTTCGTTAGCACTATAATACTTAACAATAATTGAACCTCCGGTTCCAACTGGAACTTCTTTTGGAAAATCAGCTATTGTGCAACCACAAGAACCTTTTGAATGGTAGAGTATGGGAAGACCTCAATGACGTGGAACAAGGTCAAATAGAGGGGTTATATTACGAGCAACACAAATCATATGGAACGGAAGAGGAGGTAAAAAAATGGATATTATGAATGCCGATGTATTAGTGATCACAGAAAGCGCTGCTAAAATTTTTAACGAAGAAGAAGCTGCAGCTTAATTTAAATAGTATTGTTTTAAAAACTGACAATCATGAAAGTAACAGAAATATTAATAAAGCCGATTTTAACTGAAAAAGCAAATGCTCAACAAGAGTCATTAAGAAGATATGCTTTCAAAGTAAATCGTCGTGCAAACAAATTGGAAATCAAAAACGCAGTAGAGCAATTCTATGGCGTGAATGTGTTAGAAGTTAACACATTAGTGGTTCCAGGTAAAAACAAAACACGTTCAACTAAGTCTGGTATTATCTCTGGTATCAAATCTGGATATAAGAAAGCATTAGTTACAGTTGCGGAAGGTGAAACCATTGACCTATACGCAAGCATTTAATAATAGCAAGCGAAGCTGAAAATTTCGCAGGTAAAAAACAAAAAACAAAATGGCATTAAGAAAGTACAAACCGATTACAGCAGGAACTCGTTGGAGAATTGGCAACGCCTACGCTGAAATCACTACTAACAAACCTGAGAAGAGTTTGTTAGAACCGCAAAAGAAAACTGCAGGACGTAACTTCCAAGGTCGTCGTGCAATGCGTTACATGGGTGGTGGTCATAGACAACACTATCGTATTATCGATTTCAAAAGAAATAAAAAAGACATGAATGCAACTGTTGTGTCTATCGAGTACGATCCAAACAGAACTGCATTTATCGCATTAGTTCAATATACTGATGGCGAGAAAAGATATATCATTGCTCCACAAGGTTTACAAGTGGGTGCAACTGTAGCTTCAGGTGATAACGTTGTTCCAGAAGTGGGTAACGCTTTACCAATGAAGAATATGCCTTTAGGTACAATCATTCACAACATCGAAATGCAACCTGGTCAAGGTGGTAAATTGGTGAGAAGTGCTGGTGCTTCTGCGCAATTAGCGAACAAAGAAGAAGAATACGCAGTATTGAAAATGCCTTCTGGTGAATTAAGAAAATTATTGATCAACTGTTACGCAACTGTAGGAACAGTTTCTAATAGCGACCATAGCCTTGAAACAGCTGGTAAAGCTGGTAGAAACCGTTGGAAAGGCGTAAGACCTCGTGTAAGAGGTGTTGCGATGAACCCAGTGGATCACCCGATGGGTGGTGGTGAAGGTAGAGCGTCTGGTGGTCATCCAAGAAGCAGAACTGGTAAGTATGCTAAAGGAGAGAAAACTAGAACAAGAGGTAAGGGTAGCGATAAGTTGATCATTCAACGTCGTGACGGTAAAAAATTGACTAAATAATTAACATTCAAATTAACTCATCACTATGGGTCGTTCGATTAAAAAAGGTCCTTATATAGATCATAATCTTGAAGAGAAAGTAGAGGCTATGAACGAAGGAAAAAACAAGAAAGCAGTTATCAAAACTTGGAGCCGTAGAAGTACG
>JALRFB010000189.1 GCA_023256555.1 Sediminibacterium sp.
ATTTACGGCTTTGATATAATTTTTCTTTAAATATTTTTCTTCTAAATCTGTTTTGATTTGATCATTTAATTTCATGTCTCTAATGCTAGACAATGCCAAGTATGGATTGATAGCAGTAGCACCAAATCCAATTAAACATGCATAGTGGTGTACTTCCCAAACATCACCTGCTTCTACAATGATTCCTACTTTGCCTCTTAATCCTTTTCTAATTAAATGATGGTGCACTGTAGAACAAGCTAATAAACTTGGAATTGCTGCGTGTTCAGAATCTATTGAACGATCTGTCAAAACCAATACTTCAAATCCGTCTTCTACTGCATCCACTGCGTATCTACATAAACGATCTAGTCCTTTTTTTAATGAACCGTCTTTACCATCAGCTCTAAAATAACATTGAAGTGTTTTGGCTTGGAATACACCAGTGTCTATACTTCTTATTTTCTCTAACTCATGGTTGTTTAAAATGGGATGTTTTAGAGCAACACAGTGAGATGCCATTGGGTCTTCAATTAATAAGCTTCCTTGACTTCCAACAAATGTAGCTAATGACATCACCATTCTTTCACGAATAGGATCAATAGGAGGGTTAGTTACTTGAGCAAATAATTGTTTGAAATAACTAGTGATATGTTGTGGTTGATCACTTAATACTGCTAATGGAGTATCCGTACCCATTGAGCCAATTGGTTCCTTTCCATCCAATGCCATTGGAGCAATAATAGTTTCTAAATCTTCTTTAGAATAACCAAATGCTTTTTGGTATTTAAAAATTTGGTCGTGCTCTAGATGAGTGAATTGAATTCTTGGTTCTGGTAATTCTTCTAAACGAATTTTATATTTATTTAGCCAATCTGCATAAGGTTGTTTGCTGCAGATAGTTTGTTTTAATTCATCGTCGCTAATTATTCTTCCAGCTTCCATATCCACTACAAACATTTTACCTGGTTGTAGTCTTCCTTTTTCAATAACAGTAGATTGGTCTACAGGTAAAGCACCTGTTTCAGAAGCCATGATTACACGGTCGTCTTTTGTAACACAATATCTTGAAGGTCTTAATCCATTTCTATCTAAAGTTGCACCAATCATTTTACCATTAGTGAAAGAAATTGATGCAGGGCCATCCCATGGTTCCATAATGGCTGCATGATATTCATAGAACGCTTTTTTAACAGGATCCATTAAATCATTTCCGTCCCATGCTTCCGGAATCAACATCATCATTACATGCGGCAAACTTCTTCCAGACAAAGTCAATAATTCAATAACATTATCTAAGCAAGCACTATCTGATTGGCCTGGTGTAATCACTGGTAAAATCATGTCTAATTCTTCCTTGCTAAAATAGGGAGAGAAGAAGCTTGATTCGTTGGATCTAAGCCAGTTTAAGTTTCCTTGTAAAGTATTGATCTCTCCATTGTGTGCAATATATCTGAATGGTTGCGCCAATTTCCAAGAAGGAAAAGTATTTGTCGCAAAACGAGAATGTACTAAACCAAAAGCTGTAACAACTCTCTTGTCACTTAGATCTGTGAAATATTCGCGAACTTGATGCGATGTTAATTGCCCTTTATATACAATTACATTTTGAGAAAGAGAAGTCATGTAAAAATCAATCGCACCTTTTTTAATAGTATTATTGATGGTATGCGATGCATAACTTTTTAAAATAAATAATTTACGTTCAAAAGCTTCAGCATCTGCAATCAAGTCAGGTTTCTTTACGAAGACTTGTTCCATTAATGGTTCAACACTTAATGCAGTTGGTCCTATGGTTGATTTATTTACAGGTACTTTTCTATAGCCAATTATTTCAATGCCTAATTTCTCCGCAGCAGAAGCAAAAATTTCTTTACATTCTTCCATCACCCCTTTTTCGGTAGGGAAGAAAATAAAGCCCACTCCATATTCTCCATGACTTGGTAAGTGTATTGATTGTTTGGCTAATTCATCAAAGAAAAATTGATGAGGAATTTGAATCATAATACCAGCACCATCACCTGTGTTCACTTCACTACCACTCGCGCCACGGTGCTCCATATTTTCTAGAATAGTCAATGCATCTCCAACATTCTGATGTGACTTAATTCCTTTAATGCTTGCAACAAAACCAATACCACAAGCGTCGTGTTCATAAGCAGGATCATATAATCCCAATTGCTTTGTTTCTATCATGCTCTTTCAATTAGATTAAACGGATTATTTCCAGACAAGCGATCTGTGGAAAATTACGAAATAATGCTAATTTTTACGAGATATTGTTCAATATAGTTATCAACCATTCAAAAACGTTTAATGTTATTTGATTTTTATTAAAAAGTATCAAATAACGAACGTTCGCATTTTACATTAATTGAATAAAATCAAATATGGTCAATGCGAATATCACTTGCAAAGCTTGGTGATTGTATGGTTTTACCTTTTGGAAAAATTCCAAATAGAGAACTACCAGACCCACTCATGCTTGCATAAATGGCTCCTTCTTGATATAAATATGCTTTCAGTTCTGAAAGGATAGGATGTGCATCAAATATGGGTTTTTCAAAATCATTCATCAATTCATTTTTCCATGTACTTATATCTTGTTGAACGATTGTCTCAATGGATCTTGATTTTTGATGAGGATTTAATTGACTAAATGCCCATGCTGTAGATATATGAATGCCAGGATGAAATAATACAAAACTAAAATTAGTTAAATCACATTGAATGGG
>JALRFB010000018.1 GCA_023256555.1 Sediminibacterium sp.
CCATGCTATGAATTAAAGTGAAATCTTTTTCTAAAGATTGTAACACATAATTATAAATTCTAGCCATCTCGTTGTTATAGACACCAATTAGTTGATACTTTGGTTGGGCTGGATTGACAATTGGACCTAACATGTTAAAGAAGGTTCTCACTCCCATATTTCTGCGCATAGGTCCCACAGCTTTTAATGCAGGATGAAATAATGGCGCATGTAAAAAACAGATACCTGCTTCTTTTACTTCATTTGCTAAAGGTGCTTCTTCATTCTTGAATTTATAACCCATTTTTTCCATCACATTCGAAGCTCCACTCACACTTGAAGCGCCATAGTTACCATGTTTAATCACTTTCTGACCTGTACCTGCAACAATAAAACATGCTAGTGTAGAAATATTGAAAGTGTCTTTTCCATCTCCACCTGTACCCACTATATCTATAGCATCATCTGCTCCTAGATTTACTCTCACTGCTAATGAAAGTAATGCATCTCTAAATCCCATTAATTCCTGAATAGTAATACTACGCATTAAGAACACGGTCACAAAAGAAGTAACTTCATGTTCTGAATATTGGCCTTCCGAAATTTGAATCAAAATCTCTTTAGCTTCTTCACGGCTTAAAGTTTTATGTTCAAATAAATATTGTAATATCTTTTTCATTCTATTCTTTTCAAATGTTTAATTTTTCAACCAATTTGCAATAATCTTCACCCCATTTGGAGTCAATACGCTTTCTGGATGGTATTGCACTCCCTTTACATCTAAACTGGCATGCTCTAATGACATAACATACCCTTCTTCATCTTTAGAAGTAATCACTAATTCTTTGGGTAAATCTTTTTCATTCACCACCCAGCTATGATACCTCCCCACTTTAAATTGTTTAGGTAATCCTTCAAATAATACAGAGTCATTAATGACTTGAACATCTGTAGCAATACCATGATATACCTTACTCAAATTACTTAAACTGCCGCCAAAAGCTTCTGCAATGGCTTGCTGACCCAAACAAACACCAAAAATAGATTTAATAGCTGCATACTCTTTAATCAATGGTAACAACAAACCAGACTCAGAAGGAATGCCAGGACCAGGTGATAATAAAATTTTATCGTATTTTTTTATTTCTTCTAATGCAATTTCATCATTCCTGAAAACATCCACTGAAGCAGTGGTCAACTCTTTGATCATTTGGACCAAATTGTAAGTAAAGGAATCATAATTATCAAAAACTAATATTTTCATTATCTTTTTTTATACTTTTTATGAATGTATGTCTTGAGCAAGTACCATGGCATTTTTCAATGCATTCAATTTGTTGTTCACTTCTTGTAATTCACTTTCAGGAACACTTGCAGCTACAACACCTGCACCTGCTTGATAAGTCAAGGTATTTTGGCTGCTTAAAAATGTCCTGATCATGATAGCTTGATTGCAAGTGCCATTAAAACCCACAAAACCAATACAGCCACCATAATAAGATCGTTTGGTAGGCTCTATAGCATCAATCAATTGCATTGCTTTAAATTTTGGAGCGCCACTTAAAGTGCCAGCAGGGAATGTCTTGGCAATTAAATGGAATGGATTAGCGCCTTCCGCCACTTTCCCTTCCACTTCACTTACTAAATGTATTACATGACTATAATAATGTACCTGCCTGTATTCTTTTACCCTTACCTCAGTGCACACCCTACTCAAATCATTTCTAGCTAAATCCACTAGCATGACATGTTCTGCATTCTCTTTAGGATCTTCTAATAATTTTTGCGTCATTGCTGCATCCTGCGCTTCATCTCCTGAACGTTTGAAAGTGCCTGCAATTGGATGAACCACTGCCTTGCCATTGTTTATAATAATTTGTGCCTCTGGAGAAGATCCCATCAATTTATAATCTCCATAATCAAAGAAGAATAAATAAGGTGATGGATTAATATTTCTTAAAGATCTATACACATTAAATTCATCTCCTTTAAAAGATTGTTGGAATCTTCTACTCAATACAATCTGAAATACATCTCCCCTCATACAGTGTTGAATCCCTTTTTCAACGGCCTTTCTATATTGATCATCTGTTTGGTTAGAACTTTCATTGCCTACCAAACTAAATGGATATTGAGGAACGTCTTTGCTTTTGATATACCCCACTAAAGCATCTAACTCAGAATCAATTCCTTCCAATTTATTCTCGCAGATATATAATTCATCTTTGAAATGATTAAATGCTAAAACATATTGATACAATCTATAACGCATCAGCGGAATCACTGGAGCACCTTCTTTAAATTGGATGGTATCAAAAAATGGAATTGCGTCATACGCTGTGTAACCATATAAGCCTTGGGCGAACTGTGCTTCTTTACTTGAACTGGTCATGGTATACTCTTGCATATAAGCCCAAATTCTATCAGGAGCTGTTTGAACATGTTGGATGGTTTCTTTGATGGGTTCTTGATTAGGATACTTGTATTCAATTTCGTTCATCGAAGAAATCTCAATACCTCCAATAGCATTTACTCCAATAAAAGAATAACTATTCTCAGAAGCATGAGAGTCGGTACTTTCTAATAAAACCGTATCCCTGAATCTATCTCTTAATCTTAAATAAATCCCCACCGGCGTATAAGTATCTGCCAGTATCTTTTTCACTTCTGTATGTATCTTCATTTGTTGCATTCCAATTCCAATTTGATCATTAAAAAAATAAACCCCGACAATGCTGTCGGGGTTTATGTATATCTTGACAATAATGGCTATGTCATTACAATACCCCAACGGAGTTTGTATGCCACCACCAAAAATTGTTTATTGTTTTCATTGCAGAGCAAATTTACTCATTTTACCCTTTCGATACCAAAAAAAGGTTAAAAAACCCTTGAAATATTTAAATTCCTACCAGCCGTTAGCACTTAAAGTACCCCTTTGGTACTTGGAAGAGCATCACTATAAGGATTTCGTTTCACAGCCATCTTAATAGCTTTAGCAAATGCTTTAAAAATGGCTTCGATTTTATGATGCTCATTATCTCCCTGACAACTGATATTGACATTGGCTTTGGCAGCATCACTAAAAGATTTAAAGAAATGGAAAAACATTTCTGTTGGCATTTCACCAATTTTTTCTCTTTTAAAACTAGCATCCCAAACCAACCAATTTCTTCCTCCAAAATCAATTAATACTTTAGCTTCAGCTTCATCCATTGGCAAGGCAAATCCATAACGCTCCATACCTCTTTTATCCAATAAGCCTTTGGCAAATGCTTCACCGAGTGCAATACCTACATCTTCAATAGTATGATGTTCATCAATATGCAAATCTCCCTGACAACGCACTGTTAAATCCAATCCGCCATGTCTAGCTATTTGATCTAACATATGATCAAAAAAACCTAACCCTGTTTCAATTGAAGCATTCCCATTTCCATCTAAATTCAATTCAATTTGAATTTTAGTTTCCTTGGTATTTCTTTCATGAGATACTTTTCTTAAACCTAATTTTAAGAAACTATAAATATCATTCCAGTGATCTGTTTCAAAAGCAATATAGGGTCTTAATTCAGCTTCTTGTTCTGGTGTTAATGAATGTAATGCAGATTTCAAATAAATTGCTTTACAACCAATATTTTTAGCCAAAGCAATATCAGACCATCTATCTCCAATTACAAAAGAGTTGGAGATATCAAAAGCTTCATTAGTTAATAGAGCAGTCAACATACCTATACCTGGCTTTCTTGTGGGTTGATTGTCTTTTGCAAAAGTTTTGTCTATGAAAATTTCATCAAATTCAAAGCCCTCAGCAGCAAGGGTTCTTAACATCAAAGATTGATAAGGTTCGAAATCTTCCAAAGGATAAGATGCAGTTCCCAATCCGTCTTGATTAGTCACCATTACTTTATAATAACCAAAATCTTCTGCAATTTTTTTTAAATTAGAAATAGCTCCTTTAACAAAATTAGTTTTAGCAATGCTGTCAATTTGAAAGTCGTTGGCAGGTTCTTCTAAAATCACACCATCCCTATCAATAAATAATATAGGTCTCATTGTTTATTTCTTTTTTACTTTTTGCACTTGTGCCAATGTTACTTTCGAAGCTTTATTGGACCATGAATTTCTGATATAAGAAAGTACATCAGCAATATCTTGATCTTTTAAATCTGGATTAGCAGTCATTGCATTGCTATAATAATAACCATCCAAAGCCACTCTTTCGTTATATCCCCCTCTGATAATTTTAACCATTCTAGCTATATCATTACCCACCACATTACTAGCTCCATCTAATGGTGCATTCATATTTGGAACACCACCACCATCTGCTTGATGACAAACCAAACATCTAGTCTCATAAATTTTTTTGCCATTCGACATATTTTGTGCCGAAATTGTATTCACTACAAAAAGTCCTAAAACAAAAAAGAAAACATTGATTGATTTCATAATTATTTATTGAAACTAATTTTAAAAATAGCACCCTTGTTGTCATCACAAACATATAATGCACCATCAGGCCCTTCGGCTAAACCACAAGGTCTTGCTTTAGCCAATCTTGGATTGGTCACAATATCTGTTCCTGCAAAACCATTTGCAAAAATCTCCCAATCACCAGAAGGCTTGCCATCTTTAAAAGGCACAAATGCTACAAAGTATCCTTCTTGAGGCAATGGAGCTCTGTTCCATGAACCATGAAAAGCAATGAATGCCCCTTGTTGGTATTTTGCAGGGAACTGGGTTCCTTTATAAAACAATAAAGACATGGGTGCCATATGCGCTGGGAAAGCCACCATTGGACTTAATGCATTAGGTGCACCTTCTTTTTTACCATCACCACCATATTCAGGAGACAATATTTTTTTCTTTTGGTAAGGATCATAATACACATAAGGCCATCCACAATCATCCCCTTCTTTTACTTCATACATGGTTTCTGCAGGCAACTCTGCGTTTTGATTATCACTATAATATTGAGGATAGAAAGAATTTAATTGATCTCTACCATGTTGTGTTACAAATAGACTATTGGTTTTTGTATTCCAATCTAATCCAATGACGTTTCTTAAACCAGTAGCATAACGTTTGCCATCTCCATATACTTGATTTTCTTTTTGTCCATCAAATTTCCAAATACCACCTGCAGAATCTAAAATAGGACAAGGCATCATCCCTTTAGAACCGGGCATTCTGTCTTTTTCTTGACAAGCATTTGAATAAGCGCCAATATTAACATAGATATTTCCTTGAGGATCTAAAGTGATCGATTTTGAAGAATGTTGTCTTCTATCAATCAAATCTTTCACTATGACTTTGGGTTGTGTAGGGTTCACTACTTCATCTTTTTCATTTAATTGATATAAAAATATGCCCTGATCTGAAGAAGCATATAAATTATTGTCTCTTACATAGATACCTGTTCCTCCATAATTACCCCATCCAGTAATTTTATCAGCAATACCATCTTTATTAGCATCTTCTAATCTAATGATTGCTTTTCCGTCTTTATTGGGTGCATTCAACTTTGCGAATACCACTCCTGACTTTGTTATAGTAATATGTCTTGAACTGCCAATATTGTTAGCAAATAAAGTAGCAGAAAATCCTGCTGGCAATCTTAATCCAGCATTGTCTTGAGCTTTAGCAGTACATGCCATCATTAAGATAGACAATAAGAATAGATTTTGTAATTTTTTCATTTTCAGTATTTATATAGCAAGTTAACAAATAATTATGCCAATTGTTGATCGATCCATTCTATCATAGCATCTACTAGTGCAGTATTTTCTTGTTCTGTACCGACTGTGATTCTTAATGTGTCCGCACAATTTGGTAAGCTTGAACGATCTCTTACCACAATACCTTTGGTCAACAAGAATTTATATAATTGAGTGGCATTAGGAATTTTAACCAATAAAAAATTGGTATCAGAAGGATACACTGCTTCTACTAAGGGCATTTCTTCAAAAACCCCCGCTAAGGCAATTCTTAATTGTACTAATTCTTGAATCATGTCATTTACTTGTCCTACTTCATCCAATGCCTTTAAAGCTAATTCCTGCGCAGGCAGGTTGATATTATAAGGTGCTTTTACTTTATTTAAATATCCCACAATCTCTTCGCTTGCAAAAGCCATTCCCAATCTTAAACCTGCTAGTCCCCATGCTTTACTTAAAGTTTGTAAAACCACTAAATTGGGATAATCAATTAAAGATTGGCAAAAAGATTTTTGCTTAGAGAAATTGATATATGCTTCATCTACTACTACCAACCCATCAAAATGGTTTAAGACCGTTTCAATATCTATTCTATCCAAAGAATTTCCTGTAGGATTATTAGGTGAACATAGCCAAATAATTTTTGTATGTGCATCTACCAATTGTTCAATATGAGCAATATTTAATTGAAAATTGGGTAATAAAGGTGCAGACTTGATTTCGATATTATTGATATTCGCATTTACTTCATACATTGGATAAGTAGGAGGACAAATTATAATATTGTCTTTCCCTGGCTCACAAAATGCAGTAAATAACAAAGCAATAATTTCATCACTACCATTACCCAAGAAAATTTTACTAGCAGGCAATTGTTTGATAAAAGCAATTTTTTCTTTTACCTCATTTTGATAAGGGTCTGGATACCTATTATACCATTTAGTCAATGGGGAACCTAAAGCATTTTCATTGGCATCCAATAAAACATTTGCCTCACCACTATATTCATCTTTTGCAGAAGAATATGGTTTTAATGTTGCAATATTGGGCCTTACCACTTTTAAAATATCAAATGCCATTTTAATCCTTATTTATTTTTATTAATTAAATCTACTCTTATTTTTACTGCTTGGGCATGTGCTTCTAAACTTTCTGCCTTCGCCATATCAATAACCGTTTGTGCGATATTGGTCAAACCCCTTTCGGTTAATTGCTGAAAAGTAATTTTCTTTACAAAGCTATCTACACTCACTCCACTATAGGCTTTTGCATATCCATTAGTAGGTAAAGTATGATTAGTACCACTTGCATAATCTCCAACCGATTCTGGAGAATAATTACCAATAAATACAGATCCTGCGTTCCAGATTTTTTCTGCCACTGCTTCTGCGTTTTGTATGGATAAAATTAAATGTTCTGGGGCATATTCATTGATTAATTCTATAGCAAGGAATGCTTCTTGTATAACAATTGCCTTAGAATTCGCTAAAGCTTGTGCTGCAAATTCTTTTCTTGGTAAAAGACTTAACTGAATAGCCAATGCCTCATCTATTTTTGAAACAATTTGTTCATTAGTTGCCACTAATAAAACTTGGCTATCTGCACCATGTTCCGCTTGAGACAATAAATCAGCAGCCACAAATTCTGGTATAGCAGTTTCATCTGCCCAAACACAAACCTCACTTGGGCCAGCCGGCATATCTATTGCAGTACCAAATTGTTGTACCAATTGTTTTGCAGCAGTGACATATTGATTTCCAGGACCAAATATCTTGTAAACCTTAGGCACTCTTGCTGTCCCAAATGCCATCGCACCAATAGCTTGAACACCACCAATAGTATAGACATTTTTGATGCCAATCAATTGAGCTGCATAGGCAATGGCAGGATGTATAGAGCCATCTTTATTTGGAGGGGTACATAAAACAATTTCTTTACAACCTGCTATTATTGCAGGTATTCCCAACATTAACACAGTAGAAAATAGTGGCGCAGTGCCGCCTGGTATATAAATACCTACTTTTTCTATTCCAACAGATTTTCTCCAACACCATACCCCAGGCATGGTCTCCATCTTTTCTACTTTTTGTAATTGAGTCTGATGAAATTTTTCAATATTTACTTTAGCAACTTCAATGGCTTTTTTTACATTAGTATCCAATGAGCTAGCAAACTGATTAATTTGTTCTGCAGATAACTTACAATCCACCACATTTACTTGGTCAAAGGCCAGTGTATATTCTTTAATAGCTTCATCACCTCTTGTTTTTACTGCATCCAATACTTCTTGCACTTTAGGCAATAAATTATTGGCGTCAAAACTAGGCCTTTGTAAAAGTTCAGGCCACTCATTTTTATTTGGATTAATAACAAGTTTCATTTTATAAAATCATTTTTTCGATTGGAACCACTAAAATCCCCTCTGCGCCAGCACCTTTCAATTGTTCAATAATATCCCAGAAATCACTTTCCGCAATTACACTATGCACACTACTCCATCCTGGAGAAGCCAAAGGCAAAACAGTAGGGCTTTTCATGCCTGGAAGTAATGAAATAATCTTTTCTAATTGATCATTTGGCGCATTTAATAAAACGTATTTATTCTTTTTGGCTTTTTTTACAGATTCTATTCTGAATAACAAACGCTCTAAAATTGATTGTGCTTCTGTGCCAAAATCTTTTCGCTTAATTAGTACTGCTTGTGATGCTAAAATGGTTTCTGCTTCTTTTAATCCATTCATAAATAAAGTAGATCCGCTACTCACTAAATCACAAACCACATCTGCCAATCCAATACCAGGAGCTATCTCAACACTTCCACTAATTTCATGTATTTCTGCCTTCACTTTATTTTTATTCAAATACTCCTGCACTAATACCGGATAGCTCGTGGCAATTCTTTTACCTGCTAAAAATTGTGGGCCAGAAAAATTTTCTTCTTTTCGAACAGCAAAACTTAACCTGCATTTGCCAAAACCTAATGCATAAGCCACATCTACTTTCTTATTTTTCTCATACACCACATTTTCACCAACAAATCCGATATCTGCTACACCATCTTCTACATATTGGGGAATATCGTCGTCTCTAAGAAAGAATAATTCGATAGGAAAATTTGCAGCCTCTGCCTTTAATTTATTGACACCATTGCTTATATCAATGCCACACTCTTTTAATAGTTTCATAGAGTCGTCGTGCAATCTCCCTGATTTTTGAATGGCCAATTTTAATTTCATTTTGGTTATTTTAAAAATTAAAAGGGCTTACTATGTTAGTAAGCCCTTTGGTTGAATATAGTAATTACATACCTACACCCCAGCTTACCCCTTGGATAGCAAATGATGGTGATGGATATGTTTGTTTAATGTCATGCTGCAAATTTACACTGGTTTTATAAAATAAGCAACAAAAAACAAGGTTTTTGCTTAAATTGGCAGTCATTATAGTAAAACGAACAATCATTAACCCCTTATAATTATGCGATTGCTACCATTTACCCTAGTTATTGGAATATTGTCTTTGAGTTTTTGTGCTCAAAAAGAAGCACCTACACCAACCCCACCTGTAGTTACCACCCCCACTACACCGACCACACCTCCAACTACCACAACTGATACTACTAAGAAATTAGTTTGGTCAGATGAATTTGGAACAGATGGTGCTCCAGATGCAAATAAATGGGCATATGATATTGGCACTGGCACCAATGGCTGGGGTAATAATGAAGCAGAATATTATACCAGTGATTTAACCAATGCAAGAGTAGAAAATGGAAAATTGGTCATTGAAGCAAGAAAAGAAAATAAAGGTGGCAAATTTTACACTTCCGCTAGAATGTTAACGCAAGGTAAAGCAACATGGACTTATGGAAGAATTGAAGTAAGAGCAAAAATTCCTAAGGGTGTGGGTACTTGGCCTGCCATTTGGATGTTAGGAGATAATATTAAAACTGTTGGTTGGCCTGCTTGCGGAGAAATAGATATAATGGAGCATGTTGGCAAAGATTTAGATAAAATGTTTTGGTCTGCACATTCTAAAAAACTGAACTGGACATTGGGTACTCAACAAACATATACCACCTATATCAATGGTATAACCAATGATTTTCATGTATTTAAATTAGACTGGACTAAAGAAAGTTTAAAATATTATGTAGATGATGTTTTATACTACACGGCAGTGAATGATGGAAGAGGCACAGATTATTATCCATTTGTGGATCCGCAATTCTTAATTTTGAACTTAGCTATTGGTGGCAATTTAGCAGGTAATACAATTGATGATACTATCTTTCCCGTAAGAATGGAAGTGGATTATGTTAGAATATATCAATAATAGAAGAACATAAAATGAATAAAAAATTTCTTTTTTTCTTATTGGTTTTAGTATCAAAACAATTATTATCACAAGATGCCAATTTATTAATTGGAACTTATACTCTAAAAGGAAGCAAGGGAATTTATGTGTATCATTTTGACACCGCTACTGGGAAAGCCACTGAATTAAGTCATACCAATATGATTTCTAATCCTTCTTTTCTAACTATTACAAAAGACAAACAAAATGTCTACGCTGTTAATGAAGATATGGAAGGGGGTGTA
>JALRFB010000190.1 GCA_023256555.1 Sediminibacterium sp.
CCACCATTTCGGGGCTTTGTCTTAAGCCAGTATAAATTACTTCCATACCAGCATCTCTTAATGCAGTGGCGATAATTTTAGCGCCTCTGTCATGACCATCTAATCCCACTTTTGCTACTAATACTCTAATTGGTTTCATCTAATCTAAATTAAGTTAATTTGATGAAAGTTGTGATAAGGTATGGTTGATTCTTGTCAGCGCATCTTGCAATTCAATATTTTCAACAATCTCAAATACCCCTGGTCCAAATTTACCACCCACTAGCATTATTCTAAAAGGCAGCATTAACTCTCCTGGTTTTAAACCATGTGTTGTTGCTAATTCTTTAAAATCAGATTCCAATGTTTCTGCAGGTAATGTTTTAAATCCTTGTGTAATTTTGTCTGTATAGATTTTTACTAGTTCAACAAAAAAGTCTTGCTTTTTTGAGTCCCATTTTGGTTGAATGGATGCAAGATCAATTGTTGCAGGTGCCTGAAAGAAAAACACAGATTGTGTGATAAAATCAGGAAGTAAAATACAACGCTCTTTTACAAGTCCAATAATTTTAACTAAGTAGGCTGGATCATGTACTTCAATACCAGCTTTATCAAAATAAGGCTTTACCAACTCTGCCAATTTTTCATTAGCAGTTTTCTTAATCCATTCTGCATTGAACCACTTTGCTTTTTCATAATCAAATTTAGCACCTGCTTTATGCACTCTGTCTAAAGAAAAATTCGCAATCAATTCCTCCATGCTAAATATTTCTTTATCGGTTCCATCATTCCATCCAAGCATGGCTAATAAATTCACAAACGCTTCTGGAAGAAATCCTTTTTCCTTGAATCCAATAGTAGTTTCATGGGTATTAGGATCTGTCCAATCCATCGCAAATACGGGGAATCCTAATCGTTCACCATCACGCTTACTCAATTTGCCATGTCCATCTGGTTTTAAGATTAAAGGCAAATGAGCCCACTTAGGCATTTTATCCAAACCAAATAAATATTCCCATAATAATATATGTACCGGTGCACTTGGCAACCATTCTTCACCTCTAAAAGCATGGGTAATTTTCATTAAATAATCATCTACCACCACCGCTAAGTGATAGGTCGGCATGCCGTCAGCTTTTAATAATACTTTATCATCCACCGTACTTGCATCAAAGCTTACTTCACCTCTAATCATATCTTCAAACTTCACTTCTGCTTGATCAGGTATTTTTATTCTAACAACATAAGGGGTATTGTTTTTTAATAAGGTATCAACTTCTTCTGCAGACAATGCAATAGAATTTTTCATTTCCATTCTATGTGCTTTGCTGTATTGGAAATTAGCAATCGCTGCTCTTTTTGCTTCTAAATCTGCTGCAGTGTCAAAAGCATAATAAGCTTGACCATTTTTAATTAACTGCTCTGCGTATTCTTTATAAATTGATTTTCGCTCACTTTGTCTATAAGGTGCAAATGGTCCGCCATGTAATGGACTCTCATTAGGGATTAAACCACACCAAGCTAAAGTGTCTTGTATATATTGTTCTGCACCTGCCACAAATCTGGTTTGGTCAGTGTCTTCAATTCTTAACACAAATTCGCCACCATGGTGTTTAGCAAATAGATAATTAAATAAGACTGTTCTAACACCACCTAAGTGTAATCCACCTGTTGGAGAGGGGGCAAATCGTACTCTAACCTTTGATTCCATTCGTTCTTCAATTTTTACAAAGATAATATTCAAATGGGCAAAAGAACTATTTATCTTTGGGTATGTATTTAACTAAGACCCCTTTTTTATTGCGCGCATTATATCCTTCTTGTACATGGAAGATGCCCACTAATGAAAAGAGCATTTATCTTAGTTTTGATGATGGCCCACATCCAATTGCCACGCCATTTGTTTTAGCGCAATTAGAAAAATACAATGCCAAAGCAAGTTTTTTTTGTATTGGTAAAAATGTAGTAGAGTATCCCGAAATTTATCAGCAATTAATTTCCCATGGACATACAGTGGGGAATCATACCATGCATCATGTAAATGGTTGGGAAACCGAAGATGATTTGTACTTACAAAATATTGTACAAGCGTCTATGCAAATTCAAAGTAATTTTTTTAGACCTCCTTATGGCAGAATTAAAAAAAGTCAAATAAGAAAAATTCGCGCTGACAAATTCTTGCCACAAGAGATAATTATGTGGGATGTGCTCAGTGGAGATTTTGATACTTCTATTTCTGGTCAGCAATGTTTGAGCAATGTTTTGAAACATTCCCAAGCTGGATCGATTGTGGTTTTTCATGATAGCGCCAAAGCATGGGATAGATTACAAGTGGCCCTGCCTGCCACATTGGAATATTTTACCCAAAAAGGCTTTCACTTTAGGGCTTTATAGAAAAAAGTAGGCCAAGGTAGAAACCTCGGCCGTATAATCCGTACCCTATAAAAAACAAAAATTTAATCGTAATAATTACGATAATCCTTTTATTCAAGCGTAAAACGTTGAAATGCATCATTTTAGTATGTGGGCTGAGAAAAATATCCTTTTTTTGTACATAATCTATTTCTTATGCGTTTTATAGATACACATTCACATATATACGATACCGGTTTTCAGGAAGATATGGAGGCGGTCATGTCTTCGGCAAAGTTGAGTGGTGTAGAAAAAATTTATATGCCCAATATTGATAGTGCCTGTATTGATGCAATGATGGATATGGAAACAAAG
>JALRFB010000191.1 GCA_023256555.1 Sediminibacterium sp.
GTATGCAACTTAATAAAAGAAGGGCTTAAAATGGCGTACAAGTCTTTTTATTATTTACAGATACCTAAAACAGGATCTAAATACTTTCTAAACAATATGTACTCACCATTGAAGTATGAGCTTGATAAACATGGAATTGAGTTTTTTAATACCTATGGGGGTAATCCAGTCTCAATGGCAACTGGAAAGGCAGTGTTAAAGACCATTCAAGATGAAGAGCTTCAAAAAAACGCATTCATTGTAGGTAAATTATTGGTGCAATTATTTAAAGAATTAATGGACAAACATACAATTATTGGAGACGTGAGAGGAGAAGGATTGTTTGTTGGAGTAGAACTAGTGAAAGATCGAACCACTAAAGAACCTTTAGGAAAAGAAATAAATCAAATAGTGGAAGCATTAAAAAATAAAGGTTTTTTAATAAGTACTGATGGACCTTACAATAATGTATTGAAAATCAAGCCCCCTATAATTTTCACAGAAAAAAATGCAATGGATTTGAGTAATGCTTTAGACGAAGTGTTATCTATTTCCTAATTCAATAGATTTAAGTTGCATCGCCTCTTTAGATTGTACATTATATATCACACAACGAACAATATCGTCGTATTTAACTGTCTTTACTAATTGTTTTTGGTGATCATAATATCTTGTTTCTAAATAATATACCTCATCATAATAATAGGTTTTATGAACAGTTAAGGAAGAATCAATTAAATTTTGAGCAAACTTATTAGTAGTAGATTTTCCTGTACAAGCGGATATTAAAACCAAAAGACATCCAGCAAGCATTATAGTATTTAAAAAAGCTTTTAACATTTCATCTCTAATGTAAGAAAATTATACATAGTATTTAGTAAATTGAGAGACAATTTATTCCATGAAAAAAATACTCCTAAGTGCAGCTGTATTATTATCGATTACGGCAATCCATGCACAAGAAGCAGATTTGATTATCCAAAACGGAAAATTAATAGATGGTACAGGTAATCAATGGCAATACAAAGACATTGCTATTAGTAAAAATAAAATAATTGCTATTGGGCAATTAAAAAATTGGAAAGCTTCCAAAACGATTAATGCAAAAGGATTAATCGTTGCTCCAGGATTTATAGATGTACATGGACATGTGGAAGGAGGAGAAACCAGAAACCCCTTAGCAGGTAATTTTATTTACGATGGTGTTACTACGGTTATCACTGGTAACTGCGGAGGGAGTGCAGATAACCTGAATACTTATTTTAATACAATAGATTCAATAGGAACTTCTATTAATATAGCTTCTTTAATGGGTCATAATAATATTCGTAAACAAGTAATGGGTACCGCGAATAGAGAAGCTACTGAAGAAGAATTAGTGAAAATGGAATTTCTTGCACAAAAAGCGATGCAAGATGGCGCAGTAGGCATGTCAACCGGTTTAATTTATATACCTGGAACATATGCACCAACCGAAGAAGTAGTAAGATTAGCAAAAGTCATAGCTGCTAATGGTGGTGTATACTCTTCCCATATAAGATATGAAGAAGACAAAGTAGTAGATGCAGTCAATGAAGCAATCCATATTGGAAGAACTGCGAATATTCCAGTAGAAATATCTCATTTCAAAGTGAGTGGGCAAAATAATTGGGGAAGAAGTAAAGAGACTTTACCCTTAGTAGAGAATGCAAGAAAAGAAGGCATCGATGTAACGATTGATCAATATCCTTACACTGCAAGTAGTACCAATTTAGGAGTGATGTTACCAAGTGATGTATTAGCAGATGGTCAAGACTCCATCATGGCAAGATTAAAAGATCCAATTATTAGAGATAGAGTAAAAACACATAGCATTGGTATAATAAAGAAAAGAGGATTAAAACATTTTAGCTATGCAGTAGTAGCCAATTACAAAGCCGATTCAACCTACAATGGAAAAAGCATTGAAGAAATTAATTTGATGAGAGGTGGTAAGCATAACCAAAAAGCAGAAGCAGAAACCATTGTACAAATGATGGAACAAGGTGGCGCACAAATGGTTTATCATGGAATGAGCGAAGAAGATGTAAAAAATATAATGAAATATCCTTTTAACATGATTGCAAGTGATGCAGGTATTGCTGTAATGGGCGCAGGTAAGCCACACCCGAGAGCTTATGGTACTAACTCTAGAGTATTAGGAAAATATGTACGCGAAGAAAAAGTAATTAGCTTAGAAGAAGCCATTAGAAGAATGACCTCTTTGCCTGCTAATAAATTTAATCTTCAAGAGAGAGGATTAATAAAAGAAGGTTATATCGCAGATATAGTGGTGTTTGACGAAAATGAAGTGGGTGATGCATCTACTTATGATGATCCTCATCAATACGCGAAGGGTTTTAAATATGTATTAGTGAATGGTGCCATTACTATTGACAATGGAACACATATTGGAACAAGAAAAGGTATGGCTATTAGAAATAAAAATAATTAATCAACGAACTACTTAAGTATGAAAAAAACAACATCCAATAGTAGAAGACAATTTTTGCGTAATGCAACATTGCTTGCTACTGGAATTTCTATTGTTCCTAGACATGTTTTAGGAAGAGGTTTTTTAGCACCAAGTGACCAATTAACAAAAGGTATTATTGGAGTGGGTGGAATGGGAAGAGGTCATATACCCTATGCAGGCACTAG
>JALRFB010000192.1 GCA_023256555.1 Sediminibacterium sp.
AAATTATTTGGGTTGTAGTATCCTCCGAACATATTGTTTATTGCCTCTTTATATTCTGGAGAATCTTTTGTTAAAGAAGTTCCACCTTGAGGTATTAGTTTCTTAGCTTCTTCAGTGGCTTTTTTACTATTTTCTTCATTTCTGGATGTTCAAAATCTGGTGTAAATGAAAAAGATCAAATGATTGCTTTTGCAAAATCTAATTCAATCAATTATACCGAAGATCCGTCAGGCATTTTATATGAAATCACCAATCCTGGAACTGGTACCAAACCAAGTGTAACTAATACAATTACAGTTACTTATGTTGGAAAACTATTGAATGGTCAACAATTTGACGCAGGAACAATTACCTATGGATTAAGCAGCCTAATTAAAGGATGGCAAATAGCAGTTCCTAAAATTGGAACAGGAGGTTCTATAAAAGTATTAATCCCTTCGAGTTTAGGGTATGGTTCTCAAGGTGCTGGATCTAGTATCCCACCCAATTCACCCCTATATTTTGAAATTACCTTGAACGCAGTTAGATAGCCAAAATAATGGCATTTGAACTATCATTTTTGGCCTCTTTCCATTATATTTGCCGACTAAAAATCAGTTAATCAAACTATTATGCAACTCAAAGGATTAGTGCGCTTTTTCACATTTGCGCTTATTTTAATTTGTCTTTACCAATTGTCATTTACTTGGTTTGTAAAAAGCCATGAAGCTGCAATGGAGAAGAAAGCAAGTGCTTGGGTAAAAAAATTACCTACAGCTGAACAAATGTACCCAGGTAACAAAGAAGAGCAATTGTTATATAAGGACAGTGTAAACGATGCTCAAAAAGCTTATTTAAAGCATTTATTAGATAGTACAAAAGATACTAAATTATTTTTTGGCTTAACTACCTATGCAGAGGCCAAAGAAAAAGAATTGATGTTAGGTCTTGATTTACAAGGTGGTATGAGTGTAACCATGGAAGTAGGTTTAGATGGTTTAATTAAATCTTTGGCAAACTATAGCAAAGAGCCAGCATTTAATACTGCTTTATCAAATGCTGTTAATAAGAAAGCAAATAGTAATGCAGATTTAATTACTTTATTTACTACTGAATACAAGACGCTGAATCCTTCTGGAAAATTAGCTCCTTTGTTTGCATCAAGAAGTAATGGTAAATTAAAATTTGACGCTTCTGATGACGCTGTTACAAACTATTTAAGAGATCAAGCTACAGTTGCATTTAACAATACTTACAAAATTTTAAGTACTCGTATTGACCGTTTCGGATTGGCTTCTCCTACACTTAACCCAGATCCTACCAAAGGCATAATCAATATTGAATTAGCAGGTATTTCAGATAAAGAGCGTGTTCGTTCTTATTTGCAATCAACTGCTAACTTACAATTCTTTGAAGTGTATACTTTTGAAAATAAAGATTTTCAAAATGGCATTTTAGCTGCTGATAAAGCGATTGAAGCGAGCTTAAATGGAGTTACTGATTCTGGCGCTTTGGTTGCTCAAAAAGATACCAATATCTTGAACAGCAACAAGAACCCATTATTAAAAACAGTTCAATTTACTCAACCATATCAATCTAAGAATGGTACTTATGTTTATCCTGGTGAGATTGGTTATATCTTGAAAAAAGATACTGCTAAATTGAACCAATACTTGGCATTAGCAGAAGTGAAAAATAAATTCCCTTCCAATTTAGTGTTCATGTATGGTAAAGCAGATGAAGAAGCAACTGATGCAAAAGCAAAAGAAGTTTTACCGCTATACGCTATAAAAACATTGGATAATGGTTTAGCAGAACTAGAAGGTGACCATGTTGCTAATGCTGCACAAGATTTTGATGAGCGCGGAAAAGTGGCGATCAAAATGAATATGGATAAAATTGGTACAAGCATCTGGGCTAAAATGACTACAAGAAATGTAGGCAAGCCTTTAGCAATTGTATTAGATAATATTGTTTATTCTGCTCCAAATGTAAACGATGCCATTACAACTGGTAATTCATCTATATCTGGAAGCTATTCATTAAAAACTGCACAAGATTTAGCACAAATTTTAGAAAGCGGTAAATTACCTGCTCCTGCAAAAATTGTTGCTGATCAACAAGTTGGTCCTACTTTAGGTAAAGCATCTATCGAAGGTGGTGCTATGGCGTTTGGCATTTCATTCTTAGTGATCTTCGCTTTGATGTTATTATACTTTAACACTGGCGGATGGGTTGCTAATATTGCATTAATCTTAAACTTATTATTTACCATTGGTATTTTAAGTGCACTAGGATTTACTTTAACTGCACCAGGTATTGCCGGTTTAGTATTAACAATCGGTATGGCAGTAGATACCAACGTAATTATATTTGAAAGAATCAAAGAAGAATTAACAAAAGGAAAGAGCTATCAATTAGCAGTAACAGATGGTTATAAGCGTTCTATGTCTCCAGTATTGGATGCACACGTTACTACCCTTTTAACTGCCATAATTTTAGCTTACTTTGGATTAGGTCCAGTATTAGGTTTTGCAACAACACAAATCATTGGTATTTTATTATCATTGTTCTGTGGAATATTAGTATCTCGTTTAATTACAGATATCTATACTTCTAAGAACAGACATTTTGAATACTTCACAGTAATCTCT
>JALRFB010000193.1 GCA_023256555.1 Sediminibacterium sp.
AATTGCGGTATACTGGCATTGGGCTTCTTATATACAAGCTTATGGTGAATCTACTGAAGAATTAAAAATAAGAGCTAGAGAAAGATCTTATTTTATTTTTAATAATGGGTTTTATCAGAATCAAGAAATAGGTAATACTAAAGACAAAGTAAAACCAGGTGCAAAATTAATGACAACAGATAGAACTATTTTATTAGAATATGCTAATAGACTTCACCACATTAAAAATGCTTTAAGAAATGTTTCAATAGTTCAAATTGATACTACAAGAAAAATAGCTGTTGAATTAATGAAACTTTTAAAAGAAGAATATCACGTAAAATAATTAATCATTTTTTTTGCCTCTGTGGTGTCTTCTCCACATGATAATAATGATTGCGAAAAGGCCGAATAGTATAGGGAAAGTCATATGCTTGAATTGTATTATAAATTTACTCTTAATTATACCATTGGCCAAGGAAAACGACTATTTAATGCAACCTTTATTCCTTCTTTTGATGATTTTCTTGCCGATTCTATTATCTCTAATACATGTAAAGAGTGTAGCACATTAATTCTAGGTTCAATTTTGTTGTAAAGTGAGTTTGCAATTCTAGTGGCACCTTCTTGCCATTGATATCCTCGATCATCAGTGACAAATGTCTCTGGAGGATTGGTCCAAGATGTGTCTAGCACAACACTTTTAGGTTCCCAGTCGTATCCAATTAATCTCATATTACCCTTATCTCCAAAAATTTGAATACTATGAAGTGTTTGATTTTTTGCTTCATGTCCAAATGGATCAAAATAATTAAAACCACACATGATATGACTAATTATGCCATTTTCATGTTCTAGTAATATATGCGCATTGTCTTCTTCGTTAACCTTAATAATTCCTTTTTTATCAATCTCTCTTTGTTTGTTTACAATACTAGTCATTGCCATTACAGATTTTGCTGGGCCCAATAAACCTGTTAATGTAGCCATATTGTATACACCTAAATCAGGCATACTTCCACCAAGTGGTTCATAAAAAAACGAAGACCAAGTTGGACCAGTGTGTCCATATTGTCCATGAGCACTCGCTAATTTACCTAGTTTACCAGATTGGATCGCTTGACTCATGAATTCAAATTGAGGACTAGTGACTACTGCAGGTGCACCCCAAATGCGAATACCTTTTTGTTTAGCTAGTTCAACTAATTCAACTCCTTCTTTATAAGTGTTAGCTAAAGGTTTTTCACTCCAAACATTTTTACCAGCTAATAAAGCTTTGCGATTTAATGTACCATGCATTTGCATGTCTGTTAGTGTCAACATCAAATCAAATTCACAATCTTTTAATAATGCATCAATATTAGAAAAAGTGGTTGCGCCTACTTTATACTTTTCATTTTGTTCAACAGCACGTTCGTAAATAATATCACATAATCCTACTATTTTAACAAGTGAGGATGTTTGTAAATGAGGAATATACCTGTTACTCACACTACCACATCCAGTAATAGCTACTCGAATAATTTTATTATTTTCTTTTGCAAATAGTTCTAAAGAATTTAATAAAACTGACGCTCCAGCAATTGCAGTATTTTTTAAAAATGTAGCTCTATTCATGACAAGAAATTTTATTTATAAAATTCTTTTTGATCTAGTATTTTTTATAGCTTTATTTTCGTTAGTTAATCCCTCAATCAATACTACTCCTGGCTTCTTACCTTTTTCAAAACTACCTAGTTGTTTATCCATTTGTAAAGCCTTAGCACCATTCAAAGTTGCCCAACCCAATATTTCATCCAAAGGAATATGAGGATTGTGTTGTTGAATTGTTTTAATCTCATCTAATACATTTAAACTCCAATTACTTGCGTAACTATCTGTGCCAATAACAATTGTTGCATTTTGTGAACGAAGTAATTCAATAGGTGGCATAGTTTGTTCAATGTATTGATTTGCGTTAGCACAGATACACCAAAAACTATTAGGCATCTCTTTTTGTACTGCTTGAATATCTTCCACACTAGTGAAACTATTATGCACCAAAATACTTCTATGTGCTTTTTTGAAATAAGGCAATACAGATTGCAAACTACTTAAACCAGTTGCTTCAAAAAAATCTAATGACACTTTGGTTCTTTCATACATACCTAAGAAACTACCAGTCTTAGTTTGAAAGAAATCATTTTCATCTTTGGTTTCTTGGTTGTGTAAACTAATGGTGTGCGATTCAAAATGTTCGGCTAATAATTTCCATAAATTAAAACTTACACTATACGGTGCATGTGGAACTAAAGATGCACGAATACAATTTTCTTGAAATTTATTTTGAATAGCAAGACCTGCAATTATTTTTTCATAAGATTTTGTGGGATCTAAATCATACAATTCAACAAAACTGTAATATGCAATTGTATGTTTAGATTTTATATCTAAAGTATCTAAAGTGTTACAAATATCTCCCACCGCAACAATGCCGTTTTGCAACATTTCGTCTTCTGCTTTTTCAATGGCTTCAGCAATCACATGCTCTTCTGCTTTTCTTAAAGCAACAATTTGTTTTACAAATTCTTGCAATCCTGTTTTCGCAGGTATCATGCCTTTCATATGAGACAACTCTAAATGACAATGGGCATTGATAAAAC
>JALRFB010000194.1 GCA_023256555.1 Sediminibacterium sp.
CCTTTAATTGTTCATTGGTATAACCATCTAAACCAAAATAATCAAATGGATCATTTTTGACCATTTGCTTTCCGTCGCCCCAGGTTCTATAAATTTGACCCAATGGACCTTTTGAAAGAATATGTTCATTCATCCAAGCAGTTGTCAGTAATGGAGCATTGTCTTTATTAGCGACCAACTGTGCACCATATCCATAATTAGGTCCATTCTTAAATTGCTTATATGCCATTGCCGGCCAATTAGGTAAGATATAAGACGAGTGAGTATTATCCTGATCTCCCGATAATAATAGAACAACTTTTGTAGAAATTTTCTTTTTAATACTTTTCCAATCAGCTCTTGCACCCAAAGAATCTTCAATAGACTTTAATGCTCTTGCAATGGTACTTGCACCACCCCAGGCTGTTATATATAATGGTCCCGGTTTTGAATCTAATATTGCTTTTTTAATTAATTCAGAGCCTTCTGTGTTCTTGCTAAAATCTCCTTCAAATTCTATATTACCATATTTTACTTTAGACAATAAATACGCTGGGCTTGGATAATCTTTATTATGAATTTTCAAATTAGGATACACTTTTGTATATGCTTCTACTGCCTCATGTATAAATCTTTCATCCTTCTTCCATCTATAAGATTCACAAGGACAAAGATTTAAACCATACCTTGTATATTCTCTTCCTGGTACCATGAATTTTGTACCCTTGCCATCTCCCTTCCAATGAAACTGACTGCTTGCATATACTAAGCCTTCCACCTGCATATCTGAACTGTACAATAAAAAACGAATCAATGAATTATTATCATCTAATTCAGGATCTGCTGTTATGATGACTCTTGGCTTTTGATTGTTAATGATGCTATTTGTCTTTTGTGCAAAGGTAGGATTACCAATAGTGACAAAAAATAATGTAATGGCTAAGATATTTTTCTTCATATTCCTAAGTTAATCAAAAAAGCGATGCCTCCTTATTCTATGTTTTGTATTATTTTTGCTTAACTTACTATTGAACTTAATAGTTTGCTTAATTAAATACAAATGAAGTACATCCTCTCGTCATTACTTATTGCCACCATAATTATTTCTTGCCAACAAGAACCCGATTTTGAATCTGTTCAAATTGGCGAAAACAATTGGATGATTAAAAATTTGGATGTGGTTACTTTTCAAAATGGGGATACCATTCCAGAAGCTAAAACCAAAGATGAATGGCAACAATATGGTACTGCAAGAAAAGCGGCTTGGTCTTACTATAATAATGATATTGGTGAAGGAGCACAATTTGGCAAACTATATAATTGGTATGCAGTGAGTGATCCTCGTGGTTTAGCACCTAAGGGTTGGCATATCCCTACAGATGTAGAGTGGGGTTTATTAGTTTTAGAACTAGGAGGCGATAAAAAAGCAGGAGAAGCTTTGAAGTATACTTATGGATGGGCCAATACCAATACAGGTTCTGGCAATGGCACTAATAGCAGCGGCTTTGAGGGATTAGCAGGTGGTTTAAGAAACGGATTAGGTGCATTTGGTTATAAAGGACAAGGTGGAGGATGGTGGTCTTCTACACCAGTAGACACTGCGAAATCTTGGTACCGATTTGTTTTATATGCAAGCCCCATGGTATACAAAGATGCCTATGGCAATAGAAATGGCTTGGCTGTAAGATGCGTAAAAGACAAGTAGATGAAATTATATTGTCAGAAATATTTACTTCTATTCACTGCTGTTATATTTTTTTCAGCATGTTCTTCTAAAAAAGAAAATATTGCATTTGATCCAAACAATGGTGGACTCTATTTGCCCGATGGATTTGGTGCAGTGGTTGTAGTGGATAGTATTGGGCCATCAAGACATTTGGCGGTAAAAGAGAATGGAGATATTTATGTGAAATTAAAAATCACTTCTGATGCTCATGGATCGGTTTCTTTAAGAGACGAGAATGGAGATGGTAAAGCCGATATTATTCAACCATTTGGAAATTATTTGAACGATGGCATTTTTGCCACTGGCATGCGTATTTATAATGGCTATTTATATTATAGTACCGAGAAAGTTGTTTATAGACAAAAATTAGATAATCAATTAGTGCCTACTTCAAAGCAAGAAATTGTTTTGATGGACGAGAGTGAACAATGGCATATTGCAAAACCATTAAGCTTTGACAAAGAAGGAAATATGTATGTTCCTTATAGTGCCCCATCTAATGCATGCGCAAGTTATATAAATGCAAATGGAACTTCAGTTGGTCAAGCTGGACAAAATCCTTGCCCTGAATTAAATAATCATGCAGGTATTTGGAAATTCAATGCAAATAAATTGAATCAAACACAACAAGATGGAATTCAAATAGGTACTGGATTAAGAAGTATTGTAGCAATGGATTGGAATACTATTACCAATAAATTATATGCAGTACAACATGGTCGTGACGATTTGCATTTGTTATGGCCCAATCTATACTCTGCTTGGGACAATGCTGTAAATCCTGCAGAAGAATTATTCGAAATTAGTGAAGGTAAAAATTATGGATGGCCTTATAGTTATTTTGATTTACATACTCAACAAAAAATGCAAGCGCCTGAATATGGTGGTGATGGAAAAAAAGCAGCA
>JALRFB010000195.1 GCA_023256555.1 Sediminibacterium sp.
CCAGCCCAAGATTAGCCGCTTCAATGGCATCTGCGATTTCATCCTTTTCATCAAGATGCTCAATAATTCTCTCAAAGTCGTCTTCTTCGATATAAGCATTGGCTCTCCCATTTTTCAAATTCTGAAAACGCTGTAATAAATCTTGGATATCTCCTCCTTCTTCGTCTCTATGCGGTTCGAACATGGCTGATTAGATTATAGGGTTTAGTAATAACCATTGATTTTCAATTACTTATATTATTAAGCATATCCAATAATGATCATAATAAATATAGTTACTAGGTCCGAAATGACCATATTTTGTTCTGCACATAGGACCTAAAAGGGGTTTAAAATATTTTTTTTATGAATCTTCTAGTTTACTTATCTTCGTAATAACCATGCGTACCTTAAAGAACATACTATTTATAGGCAGTTTGACCATATTAATGATTGGTCGATTGAATGCAAGTACAGTTGTGGCTAGTAGTACGGAATTGAAAACAACTACTACCACTATTGCAGAAAAGTACAGTTTAAAAAATATTGGTACATCTTCTCTTAAAACTTCTACATTCTTTACCTTAAGATCAAGTTTGGAATATAAAGGAATGGCTGCTGGTAATGCCAATACGAATTATTTGAAATTCAATAAAGGAAATATCTCTTATGTAATTCCTTACAGATACAAAATGGTATTACCTCGTTTTAAGACACCTTCTCCAACACAACCTTAATCAATCTATTATTTGATAATCGTTCACATTGAATTCAAATTGATTCAATGTAATAGGACTTAAGTCTACTTGTGTAGCAGTATACCTTATTGGAATACCTTTAATGGTAGTAATCGAATAAGAAAGCACTAAACCAGGAATATCTTTGAAAGCAATTTCAAAATAAGGTATGGTTGGAATAATCGAAGGGGTGTATAAAACTTCATAAACTGATTGATCACTAAATACTAATTGTAAAGCATTACATGTATATCCAGCAACCATAATAGTCGAATCGGCGTATAGCTTTTTCATTGTCACCAGCGTTGGTAATTGTTTAGGTGGAAAGCTAATATGTTGTAAAAACTTACTATCTCCTATTTCTTTAATCAAAATACCACTGTCTTGTACTGAAGAAAATATTAAGGTTTGAAGTAATTTAGGTGTTACTAGAGTGGTCTTACATTGACTACCTTTTACAAAAACAGTTTTTTGTCCAAGCTTTTGCCATTGTTGATTCTGAAATTGCTCTATTTCAAATTGAACACTACATTCACCAACTACTTTTGTTTGTGCATTTGAAACAAAAGCAAGCAATAGGTATACAATTATGGGGGTAATTTTATACTTCATTTAAATAAAATAATAAGAGGCCTCAATAAATTAAGGCCTCTTAGGGGAATTATTTTTTAGTTCTTTCTTTTAGGTCTTGTACTTTTTTTTGAGCCTCCATCATTTGCTCATATTTAGTTTGCCAATTACTTTTTTTCTTAGGCGTCTTTCGCTTTACTTGAATCTCCGCCAAAATTTTATCATGATTTATAATAAATTTTTGGATAACAAATTGCAATAATAATGTTACAATATTAGAGACTGTATAATACCAAGTTAAGGCAGATGGTAAACTATTAAAAATGAACAATAACATTACTGGGAAGATATAAGGCATATATTTCAATGCTGGATTATCTTGCGTTGGTGTCATGGACATATTGTAAACTGACATAATTAAACTTGTGATAACTGCTGTTAAAGTAAACAAGCTAATATGATTACCAAAGCCCATTGGGATGGTAAATGGCAATGTTGCAATAATATCATAACTAGATAAATCTTTACTCCATAAAAAGGCTTGACCTCTTAGAGAAATATTTGAGTTAAAGAAACTATACAGAGCAAAGAAAATAGGAATTTGTAATAAAGCAGGGATACATCCACCCAATGGGTTCACACCCGCTTCTCTAAACAATTTCATTTGCTCCATAGCAAATCCTTGCTGATCGTCTCCAAACTTCTTTTTAACTTCATCCAATTCGGGCTTCAAGACTTTCATTTTAGCACTACTCAAATAACTTGAATAAGTTAAAGGAGAAGTTACCAATCTAATAAAGATGGTTAATAATAAAACCACCCAACCATAATTGCTTACAAATCCTGCGAAGAAATCAAATACAGGACTAATAATATATTTGTTAATTGGTCTCACAAATGAATATAAGTCTCTACCCAAATTCACAATCTTATCCATTTCAGGAGCTTGTGTCTTTAAAATATTCATATCATTAGGACCATAATATAAAGACAAAGCAATCTCAGCTTTATTTGCATCTACTTTTGTTTGTAATTGCGTTTGTAAAGCAGCCAATGAAAAAGATTTATATTTATTTATATTTTGTTTTTTATTTAATAATAATAAATAATCTTTCTGTAATTGATTTATTAATATATCAATACATGTATCAATAAGAGGATGATTTATTCCATTTGGAGAACATGAGTAAATATATTCACATAATCCAGAAATATCTCTCCAAGAACCAAAGGATGGAAAATAATTATTATTATATAAAAATGGTTGTATAATTATTTTAATAGAATATACAGATAATATTGGAAAAT
>JALRFB010000196.1 GCA_023256555.1 Sediminibacterium sp.
GTTAAATTACTAAAAAAATACAAAAAAATAAAGGAGGGGTAACCCTCCTTTATTAACTATTAAATTTTTAGTGAAGCTTCTTTTAGTTCACCTAGAGTACCTTGAAATCCATCTGAAAGAACATTAAATGTCTCCCAAGATCCACCTTCATCAACATACTTACAGATAGTCTCCGAAATTACTTTGGAAACTTTTTTAATATCCTCACCAATATAGTACCTTGATTCTAGGAGTTCGGTCAGATACTCCCACGGAAATATCTCAATATTTTTCTCATCTCTAATATTCTCTATCAGAGTTGATCCAAATGACCTAATTCTGTAATTATGGTAAGAGTCACTAATGTTCTTGAAGTATCTTTCAATGAAATATCTGATTAACTTCTCTTCGCCCAATTTCTCTCCACCTAGGGATGCGAAATTATCTATGTTAATCATATCTTCATAGTTTTGTAGAATTACCAGACAATAATTATACTCCAAGAAAATATGATATAAGAAGTGGCTATTTTGGTATTAGTTATTTTGATTATAGTTCTGATATTAGTGAACCTATTCAAAAAATGTTTATTAGTAGACATCGATTACAAAAGAAAGATCCTACTGCTGCATTAAGTGAACCAGTAAAACCTATTGTATATTATTTAGATAACGGAACTCCAGAACCCATTAGATCAGCATTATTAGAAGGTGCAAGATGGTGGAATCAAGCATATACAGCTGCAGGGTATAAAGACGCTTTCCAAGTACAAATTCTTCCAGACTCTGCCGATCCAATGGATATCCGTTATAATATGATCAATTGGGTACACCGTTCTACCAGAGGTTGGAGCTATGGTGCATCCATCACTGACCCTAGAACTGGCGAAATCATTAAAGGCCAAGTGACTTTAGGATCATTAAGAGTGAGACAGGATTACTTAATATTTACATCATTATTATCTCCCTATATCAATGGGCAGCCAGTAACAGATCAAATGAGAAAAGCCGCCCTTCATAGATTAAGACAATTGTCAGCACATGAAGTTGGGCATACTTTAGGATTACAACATAATTATGCATCAAGCTATAACAATAGAGCTTCAGTAATGGATTACCCACATCCTAATGTATTTGTGAATGCAAAGGGACAAATAGATTTTTCAGACATTTATACCAATGAGATTGGCCTTTGGGATAAAAGAGCCATTACTTATGGATATCAAGATTTTCCAAAAGGGACCAACGAAGCCAACGCATTAAACGCATTGTTGGAAGAGAATTCTAAAAATGGAACATTATTTATTGCTGATGCAGATGCAAGAGCTGCAAGTGGTTTCCATCCTTATGCTCATTTATGGGATAATAACTCAGACGCGGTAACTGGATTAGATCAGGCTTTAGCAGTTCGAAACAAAGCGTTGGAACAATTTAATGAGAATGCAATACCAAACGGAACGCCTTTGTCTAAATTAGAAGATGTATTGGTACCATTATACAATTATCATAGATACCAATACGAAGCAGTGACTAAATTAGTTGGTGGCATGAATTATAATTATAGTGTAAGAGGTGATGCTAATCAAATAAAGCCTACTATTCTTGCAAACGCCATTCAAACAAAAGCATTGAATGCTGCGGTGGCTTGCTTAGCTCCAAGTACTTTAACTATTCCAGAAAATATTATTGCATTAATTCCACCAAGACCTCCAATGTATTATGGCGTAGGTGAATTATTTGACAAACGTACAGGAATGAGTTTTGATGCATTAAGTGCAGCAGAAGCTTTAGCAGATTTTGAATTAAGTTTTTTATTCAATACCGAAAGAGCAAATAGATTAGTTCAAAATAAAGCAAGAGCAAAAACCATTGGATTTGATGATGTAACAGATGCTGTATTAAAACAGACCTGGCATGCAGTTATTCCAACAGGATTAGCGGGTAGTGTTCATATGCAAACACAACAACAAGTATTAACTTGGTTGCTTGGCTTAAGTCAAAGCGTAGATGCTACTTATGAAGTACGCGCCATAGCTCATAGCAAATTAAAAGCATTACAAACAAAATTAGAAGCACTTGCTAAAACAGATATAGCACATCAAGCACATTATCAATTTGCAATTGAAAGAATTAAAAATCCGGGAACTATCAATTTACCTAAAGCGGTAGTGATACCTCCAGGCGCACCAATAGGCTGCGATATAGAATAATTAAATAAAAAGCCTCTTAATTTTTATTAAGAAGGTAAATAAAATCGGCGCCATCGTTTATGGGTGGCGCCGAAAAAATCATTAGAAAAAAAATAAAAGAGCCCTTAAATTTTCTTAAGGGCTCTTTTATTATATTACGCTAACATCCTTAAAGGCTCTTCTAATAAACTCTTCAAGGTTTGTAAGAAAGCTGCTCCTGTTGCGCCATCCACTACTCTATGGTCGCAACTTAATGTAACATTCATTACATTGCCTGGAACAATTTGACCATTCTTAACAACTGGCTCTTGTGCAATACCACCTACTGCTAAAATACAAGCATCTGGCGGATTGATAATCGCGGTGAATTGATCTATTCCAAACATACCTAAATTAGAAATA
>JALRFB010000197.1 GCA_023256555.1 Sediminibacterium sp.
AACTGTAATAAGTTTAGTAATAATCACATTTTTACTTTCTGGCTTGGTAATCTATTTTGGTTTAAGTTCTAACAGAGCTGAATTTATCACTGCTGTCGAAGTAAAAAAAGGAATTCAAATTACTACTGAAGCTGCAAATTGGAATTGGAAAATATTGGTTTCTGCAAGTGCTATTTTATTTGCAAGTTTTATTGGATTTGATGCTATTGCTCAAGCAGGTGGAGAAGCAAAGAATCCTACGAAAAATTTACCAAGAGCTATTTTAATAACGATTATACTAGTGGGACTTTTTTATATAGTATTTACCTATAGCATTTATCAATTAGTTCCTTGGAATTTTATTGCACAAGAAGCAATACAGAAAGAGGTTTCAGCACCTAGCTTATTGAGTTATATATTACCTAAATGGTGGTCATTTTTCATTATGGGTGGCGCTTGTATTGCTTTGCTAAAAGACCTTCCCTCTATGATTCTTTCGGTATCTAGATTGGTTTTCGCCTGGTCCAAAGACAGTTTATTTCCAAAGCGTTTTATGGCAATACACTCAACATTCCAAAGTCCTTATCAAGCAATTATATTTAGTGGATTAGTAGCAACCTGCGGAATTATTGGTACCCATTTTGCTTCCGATATATTTTTAGGTATTGATATCATGGTGATCTCGATGTTGGTGAATTTTATTTTAATCTGTATTGCTGTATTAAATATTGGAAAATATAATCCTAATTTATCCAAAGCGATATCTATTATAAAAAACAGAACAGTTCAAATTATTATTGCATGCCTTGGGGTACTGTCTCTTAGTTTTTTCTTAATACTAATGATAGAACAAGACATTAATAGTGTTTCTAAAGCATGGTATTTTTATCCAAGTTTGGTTTGGTTGATTGTGATGATCATTTCCTCAATCATATTTTTTGTTTATTGGAATAAATTGAAAAAAACTGGTGTCGATCTAAAAGAATATTTTAAACAACTACCTCAAGAATAATATATGAGTAAAAACTTTCAGGTCCCCAAAACGATTATTGGATTATGGCAGGTTGCAGATATGGAAAGAGGGGGACAAAAATTAGATCCATCTGTTGCGGCTAAATCGATGATGCAGTATTATGAAAATGGATTTACCTGTTTTGATATGGCTGATCATTATGGATCTTCAGAAGAGATTGCAGGTTATTGTAAAAAACATTTTGCACCAGCTGATATACAGTTTTTCACTAAGTGGGTTCCTAGCCCGGGTATGATTACTGAAAAAACAGCAGAAGAGGCAGTTCAAAGGGCTCTAACAAGATTGGGCTCTGAACAAATTGATTTACTTCAGTTTCATGCTTGGAATTATGCAGATCCTAATTGGTTAAATGCACTTTTTGCACTAAATAGATTAAGAGAAAAGGGTTTGATTGCAAATATTGGTCTTACCAATTTTGATCATATCCATTTAAATATGGTCTTGGCATCTGGCATTCCAGTAGTCAGCAATCAAATTGCTTATTCTTTGTTAGATCAAAGGGGAAGCAGGGCAATGACACAAACCTGTTTAAAACATAATGTGCAACTATTAGCATATGGTACTGTTGCAGGAGGATTCTTTTCTGAAAAATGGTTGGGTAAATCTGAACCTACTATTTCAGAAGAACTGACTTGGTCTCAAATGAAATATAAAAGATTCATTGATGCAGCAGGTGGTTGGGACTGGTATCAATCCATGCTTTCTACCTTATCCACTATTGCATTCAATAAAAATGTCAATATTGCCACAGCAGCAAGTGCTTATATGGCTCAGGCAACCGCCGTGGGCACAGTGATTATTGGTTCAAGATTAGGTGAGTCAGAACATATCGAAGAAAATAAAAAAATTAGCACGCTGCAATTTTCTGAAGAAGAATTAAATGCAATTAACAATTGCTTATCAAAAGCAACAATCATTGCAGGTAATTGTGGCGATGAATATAGAAAGCCTCCTTTTTTGACAGCCAGTGGAGATTTAAGTCATCATATAAAAGAGTTTCCAAAACCCTATCAAACACAAGATTCGGCAGATGGAAAAACACGTGTTTTTTCAGGCACGCCATGGGAGCCATTAGCAGGTTATGCAAGAGCTGTAAAAAAAGGAAATCAAATTTTTGTTTCTGGAACTACAGCTACACATGGAGATCAAATTATTGGTGGTAAAGATCCAGCAGCACAAACACATTTTGTGATAGATAAAATAGAAGGAGCATTAAATTCTCTGAATGCAAAACTAGAAGATGTGGTTCGATCAAGAATTTTTGTTTCCAATATTCAACAATGGGAAGCCATTGCAAGAGCACATGGAGAAAGATTTGGGAATATACAACCAGCAAACACCATGGTGGAAGCTAAATTAGTGGGTGATGGCTATTTGGTAGAAATCGAAGTAGATGCAGTAATCAATTAGCAATTCAAAATAAAATACTTATGAAATCACGCAGAGATTTTTTACAGTTATCCTCAATGGGTTTAATTGGCGCTTCTTTACCTAAGTCATTTGATATAATAAGCTTCAGTAAAAAGCCAAATTTATCTATTCAAT
>JALRFB010000198.1 GCA_023256555.1 Sediminibacterium sp.
TATAAGTTTTGATGGAGTAAAAACTGGCCAATATGCAGACATGCCATCTACTTCTAGACCATTGAATGCAGCAGAACAAAGATTTATGCAAGCTGGTGTAGATAGTATCTATCATACTTTTAAATCTAGAGTGGCTACAGGAAGAAAAAGATCTATTGAATACATTGATTCCATCGCACAAGGAAGGGTTTGGATAGGTGCTGATGCAATTAAAATAGGTTTGGTGGATCGTATTGGCACATTAGACGATGCCATTGCCTCTGCTGCAAAAATGGCTAAATTAAAGGGTTACGGTATTAAGACTTATCCTGAATCCAAATCTTTTATTGAATCTTTTATCGAAGATTATAAAGAAACAGCTAAGGTTAAAGCAATTAAAGAAGAAATTGGCAACACACAATATGGTATTTTAAAAGAGTTACAATCCTTAAAGCAAATGATGGGGGCTCCACAAACTCGTTTACCTATCTTTGTAGTGAATCAACCTTAGTGTATGTCATCTTATTTACAGGTAAAAGCCATGATGGCAATTACTAAAGCAAGTTTAAGGTCAATTTTTAGAAGTCCTTCTGCAGTTATATTTAGTATTGCTTTCCCATTAATATTTATTTTAGTTTTCGGCTTTTTAAGTAGTGGGGGTAATATATCGGTAAAAGTAGCCATGGATCCGCAATCAGATACTACTAATGCTGTATACCTTGCGATGAAGAAAATTCCAGGTTTGAAATTTGTTCCACCTGGTCAAGAAAATATGGATGCAGAATTAGCCAAGGGTAGAATCACTGCTTTGATTCATATTGAATCAACCAACAATCCAACACAGCCATATTTAATTAATCTAACAAGTTCTGAAGCAGCGAATCCACAAAATATTGAGGTGTTGAAGTCTATATTGAATGCAGTCATTAATTCTATTAATGATGCTCAATTTAAGGATCGACCTAGTTATGCTAAAGTGAATAATATCGTTAAAAAAGTACCTGGAAGGGTTTACAGAACCATAGATTTTATTTTACCAGGTCAGTTGGGTTTTTCATTATTAAGTGCAGGTGTTTTTGGTGTAGCATTTTTGTTTTTTAATCTAAGACAACAATTGGTTTTAAAAAGATTTTACGCCACACCTATTCGTAGACTGTATATTATTTTAGGAGAAGCTTTGAGTAGAGTGATATTTCAATTAATCACAGCCATTATAATAATATCCATTGGTCATTTTGCATTTCAATTTACGCTTGTGAATGGATGGTGGACTTTTATTGATATTATGATTTTGAGTTTTATTGCCCTTATCTTATTTATGGGATTTGGATTTGTGGTAAGTGGTTTAGCGAAAACAGAAAGTACTATTCCGCCATTTGCAAACTTAATTACCCTTCCACAATTTTTATTAGCGGGCACTTTTTTCTCTATTGAAAATTTCCCCAAATGGATGCAGCCTTTTTGTAATATTTTACCGCTCACTCATTTTAATAATGCCATGCGTAATATTTCTTTTGAAGGCACAAGCTTATTGGCAACCTGGCCAGATATTGCGGTTTTATTTATTTGGATTATCATAGTATATGCGTTGGCTTTCAAAATTTTTAAATGGGAATAAATGAGACTAGTTAAATTACTTTTAATAAGCATCATTGTATTGGCTTCAATAGTTACTGCTATTTCTTTATTATTCCCTTCTAAAGTGGTTGTTTCAAGAGCCATTGAGATTACTGCAGACAGTAGTGATATCGCCTATTTTGTAACTGATTTAAACCATTGGGATGCTTGGATGACCGAATGGAAGGAAAATAAAGTAACCATAAAAGATAGTACTGCATATATTAGTACACAAACTATTCAATTGCTTCATGCATCTGATAGTTCGGCTCAATTTAAATGGACTGCAACTGGCCAACCACCTTACGATGTATTAATTGAATGGGTGCCATTAAGTAAAGGAAATTATGTGATACACTGGTCTTTTACGCAAAATGTACATTGGTATCCTTGGGAAAAATTTCAAACCCTATTAAACGAAAAATTATTGGGCTATAAAATGGAACTTGAATTAGCCAATTTGAAAGAAGCTATTTTAAATAAGTAATATTTCTTTTAATCCCTTTTAGTTTAGATCTTAATAATGGAGAACTTTTGAATCTTGCCTTAAAAGTATTTTCCTCCATTGCTAACCAATCTTCTTTATTCATTTGCAATAAACCATTCAATGGCTTAAATGCTGGTTCGTCATGTGCTTTGCTAAATCTATTCCAAGGGCATACGTCTTGGCAAATATCACATCCAAAAGCCCAGTCCTTGTAAGCTTTTTCTGTCTCAATGGTTTCTTTCTTTAATTCAATTGTGAAATAACTAATACAATGATTTGCCTCAATTGTTTTGTTGGGTAGAATAGCTTGTGTTGGACAGGCGTCAATACATTTAGTACATGTGCCACAATAATCTTTTCCTATTGGTTCGTCATAGTTTAATTCAAGATCAACAATCAATGTTGCAATAAAAAAGAAAGAGCCCGTTTGAGGTTTAATTAAGTTTCCATTTTTACCAAT